>JBKHFO010000123.1:0-10132 GCA_046540175.1 Candidatus Hydrogenedentota bacterium | reverse complement strand
GCGCACGCTGCGAACGGTGCCGGGCGTCAAGGAAGTGACGACCGTGCCCGCTGAACACCTAGTCCCAACAAAGAGCTGAGTTTGTCCGTCTACATGGAACGTTTCAAACTGGTGTCCGAGTACCAACCGGCGGGTGACCAGCCCGAGGCCATTCGCCAGCTTATTCGCGGACTCAACGAAGGGGATGACTCCCAAGTATTGCTCGGAGTGACCGGTTCCGGCAAGACCTTCACCGTCGCCAACGTGGTGGCGGAAGTGAACCGGCCCACGCTGGTCATGGCCCCCAACAAGATTCTCGCCGCCCAGCTTTACTCCGAGTTCAAGGAGCTGTTTCCCGAGAACGCGGTCGAGTACTTCGTGAGTTACTACGATTACTATCAACCCGAAGCCTACGTCCCCGCCAGCGACACGTACATCGAGAAGGAATCCTCGATCAACGAAGAGATCGACAAGTTGCGCCACTCCGCCACACGGGCCTTGCTCAGCCGCCGGGACGTGATCGTGGTGGCGAGCGTTTCCTGTATCTACGGCATTGGCTCCCCTGAACTCTATCAGCAACTGCGCGTGGAGCTGGCGCCCGGAGAAGAATATCCGCGGGATGATGTCATCGCTGGACTTGTGGCCATGCAATACCAACGCAACGACATCGACTTTCACCGCGGAACCTTTCGTGTGCGGGGGGACACGGTGGATATTTTTCCCGCCTATGAAGCCGCTTTGGCCGTCCGGGTGGAGTTCTTCGGCGACGAGATCGATGGGCTGTATGAGATTGACCCGCTCCGCGGCCAAGTCACGCGGCGCTTGCGGCGCGTTGCTATCTATCCCGGCAGCCATTACGCGACCACGGCGGAAGTTCAGAAACGGGCCGTTGAGAGCATCAAACAAGAGTTGACCGAGCGGCTGGCGGAACTCGAAGCGGAAGGCCGCGTGTTGGAGAAGGAGCGCCTGCGCCAACGGACGGAGTTCGACCTCGAGATGCTCCAAGAGATCGGCTATTGTTCCGGCATCGAGAACTACTCCCGCCATCTCGACGGGCGCTTGCCGGGTGAGCCGCCATACACGCTCATTAACTATTTTCCGGACGACTATCTGCTGGTGATGGATGAGAGCCACATCAGCGTCCCGCAGGTCAATGGCATGTACAAGGGCGACCGGTCGCGCAAGGATAAGCTTATCGAGTACGGCTTTCGGCTCCCTTCCGCGCGGGACAACCGGCCCCTGACCTTCGAAGAGTTCGAACGCCTTAAGAAACAGGTCATCTACGTGAGCGCCACGCCCGCCGATTACGAACTCGAAAAGAGCGAAGGCGTCATCGTCGAACAAGTGGTGCGGCCCACGGGGCTCGTCGACCCCGCGATTGAGGTGCGCCCCGCCGCCAGCCAGGTGGATGACTTGCTCGACGAAGTCCGGCGGGTTACGGAGCGGAACGAGCGTGTCCTCGTGACCACGCTTACCAAGCGCATGGCCGAGGATCTCACGGAATACATGGCCGACCTCAACATCCGCGTGCGCTACATGCACTCCGACGTGGAAACCCTCGAACGCATCGAGCTGATCCGCGCGCTGCGCTCCGGCGAGTTCGATGTCTTGGTGGGCATCAACCTGCTCCGGGAGGGACTCGACATCCCGGAAGTGGCCCTCGTCGCCATCCTCGACGCTGACAAGGAGGGGTATCTGCGTTCGGAAACCAGCCTGGTCCAGACCTGCGGCCGGGCCGCGCGCAACGTGCAGGGGCGCGTGATCATGTACGCCGACCAAGAGACCGGCTCCATGCGGCGGGCGATTGACGAAATGACGCGGCGCCGCGAGAAACAGTTGGCCTACAACGAGGCCCACGGCATCACGCCCCGGACCATTCAGAAATCCATCTCCACTGTGTTGTCGAGCATCTACGAGCGCGATTACGTAACCGTCCCGAAGGCGGCCGAGGAAAGCGAGACCTACCTCCCCTCCGGCGACATCGAAAAAACCATCGAGGATCTCCGCAAACGCATGAAAAAGGCCGCGGATCAGATGGACTTTGAAAAGGCCGCCGAATACCGCGACCGGCTGCGCGAACTGGAAAGGCAGCAAGTCGAGACGGGGCTATGATGGGAGCGGGCGCAAGCCGTCCGCAAAAGCGAGTGACCACTGGTCTGGCGTGGGCAGCCCCGGCGTTATGCGTTTTTGAACGGAAGGCGCCCTTTCGTGTATTGTAGGTTGTACCTGGGTGGAGTCCCCTGTCCTGGGGAGGCGGCCATACGGGTAGGCGCTTATCCTTGGAATATCGATCCACAAGAATAGCTATACAGGGAGGGTTGTGCAGTGCGTAGAAACGGTTTTACCTTGATTGAACTGCTTGTGGTGATCGCCATAATCGGTATTCTGGCGGCTATTCTGTTGCCGGCGCTGGCGCGCGCACGGGAGGCCGCCCGGCGTGCTTCTTGCGCCAATAATTTGCGTCAATTTGGCATAAGCTTCCAGATGTATGCCCAAGAAAACCACGCACAAGCATTCCCTCCTTTGGCCCCTTTCTCCAATCCGGGCGGAGTGCCCATGTTTGCGGCCCCGGATCCCGAGGGGTTCTACGCGGACTATCTCACGGACCTTAGTGTGGCGCGGTGCCCCTCGGACACCACTGGACAAGGCGATGGCGAGCATGTTCGAAACCGGGTCCCGGAGGGGTCGCTCGAGGATCTCCTCGAGAGGGCCGAACAGAATGGAGACCGTTTGAGCATGCGCTATTTCCGTGCGGCGAAGCTCGGGCGTTCGTACTGGTACCATGGGTACGCGATGAGCAATGTGGATGAGTTCTACGGGGTGTGGAACGCGACGGGAACCCACGAGAATCTCGGCCAGATATCTCCTGATTGGGGCGGGGCAACGGTGGCGATGCCCGTTTTTCTAAAGGATTGGTCACGCGATCTGTCGTTGGAGGAAACGTTGCCTTGGGTCAACCGTCTTGGCTCGGGGTTTGGCGGCGGCGACACGGTCTCGCGGTTGCGCGAGGGCATCGAGCGGTTCGCCATTACCGACATCAACAACCCGGCCGCGGGCGCGCAAGCCCAAAGCACCATGCCCGTCATGTTTGATACCTTTGGCACGGCGGCCCACGGCGATGCAACGGCGGGAAGTATTGTGTTCAATCACATTCCTGGCGGCTCCAATGTGTTGTATCTGGACGGTCACGCGGAGTTTGTTCGTTATCCCGAGGCGTTCCCCTTGGTGGATGACCCCGGCGTTATCCGGCAAATCAGTCACTACGGATTGGGTTAAGCCAGTGATGCGTCCAAGCGTTTCCGGGCTATTGGCGCTGACCGTCATCGGCGCCGTGATGGCGGCCGGTTGCGGGGTCTCTCTTCAGGATAGTGAGACCAGTGTCGTCGCCGGCAGTTCCCATATCGAGGTTATCCTCGAGGACCTCGCCGGAGATTGGGTTACCGTGCGTTCGCTGTTTCCGCCCGCCTTGTGTCCTAGTCAGTTCGACATGAAGCCCAGCCACATCAACGCGTTGCGAACGAGCGAGGCCGTGCTGTTGCATCCCTGGCAAGAGGCCATGGGCAACGTCCAGGAAGGCTTGCGCACCGCGCGCACGCCGGAGGAGCAGGTCCATATCCTGGCCATTGAAGGCAACTGGATGACCCCCGAAGCGCAGCGGGCCGCCACGGAACGCGTCGCGGAATTGCTGGAACCCATCAAGCCCGCGAACAGCGCCTCGGAAAATGGGGAGCTATCCGAAAGACTCGCGGAGCGCCTTGCCCTCATCGAAGAGAAGGCCATGGATGTGCGGGAAGCGTTGGATGCGGCAGGCGCGGACGGGGTGGCCGTGCTCTGCAATGAAATGCAGGCGGATTTCCTGGAATGGGCGGGTTTCGAGATCGCCGGAACGTATGGGGCTCCCGAGGACCTCAGCGTCGCGGCGATCGAGCGCCTTCTCGCTCAGGGAAAGGAAGCCGGGGTCTTGCTGGTGGTGGACAACCTCCAGAGCGGCGATTCCGGGGTGGGCGCGCGCATGGCCAGGGAATTGGACGCGGGGCACGCCGTGTTGACCAATTTTCCCCGCGCCGTTCCCGAGACTTCGACGTGGGAAGCCACCCTCGAATACAACATCACCCAATTGACCGGGGTTTTGGAGGACGCGAATTCGTGAGCGCCGCGCTCGAACTGCGGGATGTGACGGTCGTCCGCCAGAATCAGCTTGGTTTGGACGGCGTATCCGTGCACATTGACGCAGGGGAGTTCGTGGGCGTCATTGGCCCCAATGGGGCCGGCAAGACGACCCTACTGACCGCAATCAATGGGATGTGCCCCTTGACGCGCGGTAGCGTTTGCGTGGCGGGGCAAGACCCTCACGGGTGGCGGGGACACCGCGTGCGCGCGAACATCGGATATGTGCCGCAGCTTCGCCGGCCGGATCCGCGTCTGCCCATTACTGTGCGAGAAAGCGTGGTGACGGGGCGGCTGGGACAGTTGGGATGGCTGAAACGCCCCGGCCGGGAGGATTGGTCGAAAGTGGACGAAGCCCTGAACCAGGTTGGGATGAACGATTTGGCCGAGCGCCCGTTGGGGCAGCTCTCGGGCGGCGAATATCAACGGGCGGCAATTGCTCGGGTGCTGGTTCAAGAACCGAGCGTGTATCTTTTCGATGAACCCGCGAGTTCCATTGACCCGCAGGCGCAACACGATGTTGTGACGCTAGTTCACTCCTTACATCGCGAGACGGGCGCTACAGTCCTTTATGTGACTCATGACCTCCCGGCGCTGCCCCGGGCGGCGCGGCGGTTACTCTTGCTGAAGGATGGCCGGCTCTGGCGCGATGGGCCGCGGGAGGCGCTTCTTGAGCCGCTCGAGATTCGCGCCCTGTACGGCTTTGAAGCCGGGGTGTATCCCTTTGGCGAGGGCGAAGAAGACGGTGATGAAGAGACTGTACTCCGGTCCCGGGCGGCGCGATGATTTGGGAAGTGTTTCCGCATGACTATCTGATGGCGGCCGTTGCCGCTGGCTTTCTTACCGGCGTCATCTGCGGCGTCGCGGGCGCTTTCATCGTGACGATGCACCTCGCCTTTCTCAGTGTGTGCATCGCACATGCCGCCTTCGCAGGAGCGCTTTGCGGCGTGTGGCTGGGTGTCCCCCCCTTGGCGTTGGCGTTGGTGTTTAGTTTAGGGGCCGCCGCCATCGTGGGCCCTTTGGCGGAGCAAGGAGACCTGACTCCAGACGCCTCCATTGGGATTGTCTTTACGCTAATGATAGGGTTGGCGTTTTTGTTCTTCGGGCTTGCCCCGGAAGCGCGCGCCACCTCGCTGGCCCTGTTTTGGGGCAGTATCCTCACCGCCGATGGAACCGATATCACCGTCCTCGGCGTTACCGCCGCGCTGTGCCTGGTATTGTTAAGCGCATTCTTTAAAGAAATCCAAGCCGTTGTTTGTCATCGCGAAACCGCCATGGCCGCGGGCGTGCCGGCCGCCGTGGTGACCTACGGCATTCTATTCGGGACGGGCGCCGTGATCGCGGCTTCGTTGCCGGTGATCGGCGGACTGCTCGTGTACAGTCTGCTCATCAATCCCGCGGCCGCGGCGTTACAACTCACCTACAGTCTCCGGCGGATGATTCTGTTGTCGGCCTTGTTTGGCGTGGCGTCTTGCTGGGTGGGGCTGGCCGCGTCGTATTTCTGGGATCTGCCGGCGGGCGCCTCCATCGTGATCGTATCCGCTCTCATTTTTGCGGCCGCCGCCGGTCTGAGTCCGAAACGCAGGAGATGGCCTTCATGGAAACGCGCAACGAAACCGGCTTAGACAACCTCGACTTGTATAACCGCGCTTTCTTCGATAGTGTGGCCCACGAATGGGACGCACACATGGGGCCCGAACACCCGGAGAAACTAGCGGGCATCGTCGAGACGCTCGCCTTGCGGCCCGGCGAATGGGTTCTGGATGTGGGAACGGGGGCCGGCGTGTTGCTGCCGTTAGCCGCGCCACGCGTCGCTCCCACGGGGTTGGTGATTGCCGTGGATTTGGCGTTTCGCATGGTTCATCAGGCCCGGCTCCAGCACAGGAGCCTTGACAACCTAAGGTTTGTGCAAGCGAACGCCCTTCGTCTCCCCTTTAGGCATGCGGTGTTTGACCGGATTGTATGCAACAGCGTCTTTCCTCATTTCGCGGACCAATCCGCCACCGTGCGGCAGCTTGCCGGCGTCCTGAAGCCCGGTGGCGAATGTGTGGTGTGCCACACCGAGTCGCGTGATGATATTAATGCGTTTCACTCTTCGCTTGGGGGTGTCCTGGCCGAAAGCGAGCTTCCCGCGGAGCCGGTCATGCAGCCTCTGTTTACGTCGGCCGGCTTGGAGATAACGGCGTTGGAAGACGGGCCGGAACGGTATTTACTACGCGCGCTCAAATCTCGCGGTTAAGCAGCGGCCCGTTTCCCTTTTCCGCCCCCGCATGATGGGCGGGAATACGAGTACTTCTCTCTGTGTGGAGAGCCTAAAAGGTCGTGATAAGGGGGTGGAACTTTTTCGCGCGCAAGTATATAATAGAGATAGCTAGGGTTGGACTAGCAGGTGGAATTGCGCCTTGGAATTTGACGCCAAGGCTTGGGTGTATTGTAGCTCTAAAGGCAGTATGAGGCTGCTGGGGAGGAAGGATTATGAAAAAAAACAGGAAGTCAGAGAAAGTTTTTATGTTGGCGATGGTAGTCCTGGCTGCGGTGGCGGTGGGCTGCCAAAGGGGAGGCCCCGAAGTAACTCCTGATTACGAGCAGTCAGATGTCCCAGAGGTTGAGCCCAGTGATGTAGATGACGCAACGAGCGGTGATGGGTTGCCCGATGTGGATGTGACGGAACTCTTGTTCGAGCGGGATGAGGGCCTTCAAACAATTTACTTCGATTTTGACGATGAACGTATTCGAAGCGACATGGAGAGCGTGCTGCGCAGCAACGCGGAATTGATCCAAGAACACCCGGGGGTGATGATTCAAATCGAAGGGCACACGTGCGAAATTGGCACACAGGATTATAACCTCGCGTTGGGTGAACGGCGCGCGCTGTCCGTGCGTGAGCACCTGGTGCGGCTTGGCGTGGATGGCGATCGGCTGACCACAGTCAGTTACGGTCAAGAAATGCCAGCGGAATCCGGGACAACAGAATCGGCTTACCGCCAGAACCGGCGGGTGGAATTCAGCAGAGCGATGTAAAGATAGAGGTAAGGCATGATCGTTAAGCAGACGACGGCGGGAGCAATGCTGGTCCTTTCGGCCTTGGCGACGGGGTGCGCCACGACCGGCGCCCCGGGCGAACTTGAGAACACGGTTTACCGCAACAATGAAATGTTGCGGAATATGCAGCGTGATATGGACAGTTCGGTGGAGAATCTAGATAACACCGTGGCGAATTTGGAAACGCGCCTGGACGAAAATGAAGGGCAAATGCGTACGGTTCGCGGAATATCGGAAGAAAATCAGCACCAACTGGAGACATTGCGGCAACGCCTGGATGAATTCGCCTCAACGATGTACCGTCATTTCGACTTGACGCCGGGTTCCGGGGCGGCGGATGGATGGCGGCCCCTGGATGACGAAGACGACGTGGACGTTGGCGATCCCGTCATTGACGGAGGCGAGGGGGACGAAGGCGAGGGGGACGAAGGCGAGGGAGACGAACAGCCCGTGGCCTTACGTCCGGACGCCGAACTGGAAACACCGGCGGATCCGATGGCGGTGTACGAGCAGGCGCAACGCAACTTCATGGACAATAACTACCAGGAGGCGTTGACGGGGTACGAACAGCTGCTCGGCCGGCATCCTGACTGGGAGCATGCGCATAATGCTCAATTCTGGAAGGCCGAATCCCATATGAATATGGAGGAGTACCCAGAGGCTATTCGGGAGTATCAACGGCTTCGTGAAGAGTATCCCGAGAGTTCAAAGGTGCCTTACAGCCTTTACAATCAAGCGATTGCCCATGTCCGGCTCGGTCAGACCGAAGACGCGCGGGAATTGTTGGAGCAGCTTACCGACGAGCACGGAATGCACGAAACAGCCGAACGGGCCGCTGAGACACTACGCCGGTTATAGAACGATGCGGACAGTTTAGAAGGCCGTCTAGCAGTTCATTCGGCGTGGGATTTGAAGAAGCCAAGAAGCGCGGAGCGTTTATGCTCCGCGCTTTTTCGATAGGGTGATTGTGAGGAAAAGGGGAGGAATCGAGACGCCATGACCGACCGTGCGGCGAATCGGCCGAAACGATATCTGGGCCTTGATGCGGGCGGGACAAAGACGTATTGTTTGGTGGGCGACGCCAATGGACAACTGTTGGGCTTTGGTCAGGCGGGATGCGGCAACTACGAACTCCATGGGGTTGAGGCCGCGGAGGCGGAGAACCGTACGGCCGTGAACGAGGCTCTCAAGATGGCTGGCATTGGGTTAGCGGACATCGGCTATGTGGGCATGGGTATTGCCGGGGCGGATCTCCCCGAAGACTACATTATGCTTGACGAGCAGATATTCACGCCATTGTTCGGCGATGCGCCCCGCGTCTTTCGCAACGATTCCATGGCCGCCTTGCGAGGCGGGACCCCCAAACCCTACGGCATCGTCATTGCTTGTGGCACCGGCTGCGTGTGCGCGGGCAGAAACCAACGGGGCGACGAGGCGCGCGCCGCGGGATTGGGCGATGAATTCGGCGATCTTACCAGCGGGTCCATTATCGGGCGGCAAGGGCTTGACGCTGTCTGGCAATCCTGGGACGGAGTGCTGCCGCGAACGCGGTTGGCGGATCACTTTCTCGCTCGTTCAGGGCGCGAAAACGTCGAGACATTGTTCCGCGACGTTTATTATGGCCGCCTCGGCGCGGCCGAGCTGGAACCCATGGCCAAGCTTGTGTTCGACGCCGCGTTTGAGGGCGACGCGGTGGCCTGTGATATCCTGGTTAAGGCGGGAGAGGACTTGGGCCGCATCGTTAACGCCGTGGCCCACAAACTCGCCATGACCGCCGAAGCGTTTGATGTCGTGATGGCGGGCAGCGTTTTTAAGGGGCGGAGCCCTGTGATGGCGGATGCCATGCGGACGATTATTCACCGTCAATGCCCGCAAGCGGCTACCATAAGCCCGGTTTTCGAGCCCGTGGTAGGGGCGCTTCTGCTGGCGATGGAAGCGGACGCCGGCGGTCCCGTTGACGATACGGTGTACAACACGCTAAAAAGCGAACTCAGCGCGTTAGAGGCGCGCGTTGGGGTTCGGCTCTGGAAGGACTAGATCATGCGAACAAAGGCGAACTGGGTGGCGGGAGGCATCATTGCGGGCTTGGCTCTGCTGGTGTTTCTCATTCTGTGGGTGGACGCGCGGCAAGCCGAGGCTCCGGGCGAGGACTGGCTCGACGCTGTGCGCTCCGAACCCTCTCCTATGTCCGCCGAAGACCATGGGGGGAGCCCCCATATGTTGCCGGGCGTGGATGCCGACCTCGCCAACGCGCCAGTTATTGCGGTGGAAGATGAAGAAGTGGATGCTGGAACAATCTCCCGGGATGGTCCGTCGGAGGTGGAGATTGTAGTGTTCAATGAGGGGAGCCGGACGTTGGAAATCACGGATGTGATGACGGAAGAAGGTTGCACCGTGACGGATATGGGAGAGAGCGCTATTCCCGCGGGGGGCGAATCGGCGATGACGGTTGCGTTGGACCCCACGTTTATGCAGGGGTTCGAGGCCAAGTATGAACTTACCTTAGTCTCCAATGATCCCAGGCGGAGCCGGCTTCCCCTTAGAATCGCGGCTGAAGTTGAACCGGAGTTTACCATTGAGCCGCGTCATTTCGATTTCGGCGAAGTGGCGCGGGGGGAGACCGTGGAACAAACACTCCACGTCCAGCAGGCGTCGGATGTCCCCCTCTCAATCACGGGCGTGGAGCCCTTGGGGAACGCGCCGGGTCTGATGGTGGACTACGAAGAGGTTCCTGAGCCGGAGTGGGAACACGCTGAGCGCCCTGAGTATGTTGTTAACGGGGTCTTTTCTCCGCCGGATGAGGCGGGTCCGTACCGGGCGTTTGTAGGCTTGAACACCTCCTTGCAGCGCCTCCCCCAATTACGGGTTGATGTAACAGCCGAAGTGGTGTCTTTTCATGAGGTCGAGCCGAGGCGTATCCGGATTGCGGAGCCGGTCGAGCCAG
>JBKHFO010000122.1:0-10193 GCA_046540175.1 Candidatus Hydrogenedentota bacterium | reverse complement strand
CCTTCTGGGCCGTCGACGCGAACTTGGACCGAAGCCGTGAACGGCTGGCCCAGATAGAACGCGTTGCTCACCAGAACCCACCGATGCTCCTCCTCGCCGCCTTCCCATTTGAGCGAATACTGCCCTTCAATAGGCTCTTCGCTTGAGGCGCTGAAGCGGGGGCGTATCCAATCCTCGGAATCCCCTCTGTACTTGGGCAGGAAATTGCGGTGATCGCCCGTCTCAAAGCCGTCGTGATTGCTGGGCGTCAAGCCCGGCGCCGCGGCGGCGCCCAAGCTTACCAACAAGACTGCTTGAACCAACATGGCCCCTCTCGTCGCGCGCATGAACATGATTCCTTCCCTTTTTTATTTTGTGAACTATTGTGGTTGCAGTTCCTTGAGCGCCTCGAGCACGGATTGGGGCGCATAAAACGCCGTACCGTGGCGCGCTCCATCGGGCATGTGTATCTTGTCCGAGACATCCTCCCATTCCTCGAGATCCATGGAGCGGACGGCGCCCCATTGTCCTTGGCGATATTTGTCGAAGTAGATATACCACCAATCGCCGATCAAAATGGGCGTGGGGCCTTCGCACCAGTAGTCGCCCGTGATGGGTTCGGTGGGTTCGCCCCAAGGGCCGGTGGGGGAGTCCGCGAAGGTGAGGAACAGGTGTTTCGCCTCGGGTTCGAGGGTTTCGTCCTTCACCACCATCGCGTATCTATCTTCGTCCGGTTTGAATATGGCCGCGTCGATCACGTGGAAGCCGGGGTCATACATCAGCTTGGCCTCGCTGATGGCTTCAAAATCCGGGGTGGTGAAGTAGTACTGCCTATGGTTGAGATCCCCGTGACCGGCTCCAAGCGTTTCGGGAAAACGCCCTTCGACGGTGGATGCCCAAACGACGATGAATTGCTGTTTCTCATCGTGATAGTAGACCTCCGGCGCCCAGCAGTTGTGAACGTCGTTTGGGTCGATATCGGGATGGCCTTCAAAGACCGGGATGGCCCGCTGTCCGGACCAATGAATGAGATCCTCTGAATGGGCGTATCCGATGGTGACGCCTTCCCATGACGTGGTCCAGACCATGTGAAAGCGGCCATCGGGTCCGGCGCGGATGGAGGGATCCCGCATCAGCCGCGCTTCACCCGCCTCGGGCGGCAACAGCGGTTCGCCGTTGTTCAACGCCTCGAAGGTGTTACCGTCCTCGCTGTACGCGAGATGCAGTCCCGTCTCGCCGTTGCCCACGAAATAGGTCATGAGAAGGGCGTCTCCGTTAGAGGCCGGTGTCTCCGCTTTGAGACGTGTTGGGTAGGTCCACAGGGCGGCTCCCAAGCCAAGCGCGCTCAGGAATCCGCGTCGGCTCATGGCAATACTCCGCCGGCGGGATTGGGCTTGCGGCTGAAAGTTTTGAAAAGGGGATGCAGTATGTTTTTGCTTTTTCAGTGGTTGGTTCATAAGCGTCTTTCCCCAGGTCTTGGATGCATGGGCAGTCATGTCTTTGACATACGGTGTTGTCCGTAAACATCACCATTGTGCGTACATGGATTACCGATATCAAGCTGGAAAACAGTAGGCGCGCAACCGTTCCTGCGCGCGAGGTATTTGAATAGGACGCCCTATGTTGCGTCTATTTGAACAAGAACCGAAGCTATTGGCTTGATTCCTGCTTAGCTGCTGCAAAAGCGGAGGAGCATAAGGTATAATCGGTTCATGAAGGCAAGAAAGGATTGCGAAGACCTGTTGCAAGTAGATCACGCCTTGGGGCATTTCTTCAATAACACGAAACAACACTGTAACAGAGAGGACGGAACGTATGCGTAACAAAAAACTCTTGGCGCTTGTGGCGTTTCTGGTAGTGGCTGGGTTAGTGTCGGCCGGCTGTGAAACCATGGCTGGATCCGGGGGCGCTGGCGCTGGCTTGGGCGCAATTACCGGCGGGATCATTGGCCACCAGCAGGGCCGAGCGTGGGAAGGCGCCGCCCTGGGCGCTGCCGTGGGCGGCATGACGGGCATGATCGTCCATGATATCCGGGCCCAACGGACGCAATCGCCTGAGGCGGTGGAGGAAGAGTATATTGAGCGAGGCGAGTGGGAGCCGGAATCCGAAGATCGGATTCTGGAAATGCGGCGCGCTGCAATTGAACCCCGGGAACTCCGGCGCGGGCAAACAGGCCGCGCGAGGATGGAGTATGACGTTCTGGGCATGGGAGGAACCGAACTCGTGGAGACCCGGGAGATTCGCCGTGGCAACCGGGTGGTAGGCCAGCTATCCTCCGAGGCCTTTACCCGCGGCGATGGCACATGGGAAAGCAGCCAGCCCTTCGACGTCACCTCCGACATGGACCCCGGCCTTTACACCATGGTCCAACGCGTGCGGGGCGGCGGTCTGGATATTTCGCGCTCCACCCAGTTCGAGGTGGTGCGCTGATCGCGGCGGGATTCCCAACAGAGGCTTTTGACGCAGAGAGCGGGAGAGGGTGTCGCCCTTTTCCCGCTCCTTTTTCGTGAAGAAAGAAAGACGCCGCGATTGTCGCTGCCGGCAGACGTGATGGGGCGTCCTCTCTTGCGTCAACACGCAAGCAAATGGGTCAAAACTCTTCTCTGAAGCGGGAATTTTCCGGCGCGGTTCGCGGCTTTCTATTGACAGTGCGGCGACGCGGGGCCTATAGTCTTAGCCCATGACCAGCGCATAGGCAACGGAAGCGCGCGTTTCCGGCGTCCTACGCGGGGCGCTGGCGGCGTTTCATTTGGCTGCAGCTTGGGATACAACAGCGGGAATACCGGCGCGTCCGAAGGGGGCGGGCCTGGCGCGTGAGGGAGAACGCATCATATGAGCATCAATAGGCATCTGGAGAACCGGGAATGGACCTTTCAAGCACTGGACGACTTGGAGGCATTTCTTGAGGATCCCGATTTCGAGGGCGACGCGGAGGAAGAGCGGAGCCTCCTGGAGCGGCGGCGCAAGGAGCTGCGCGAAGGCAAGTACCGTGTGGTCTTTCTGGGCGCGTTCAATGTGGGGAAGTCCACGTTGATCAACGCCTTGCTAGGGGATGAGTATCTGCCGACCGTGCTGGAGGAGTGCACGGCGAAGATCACGCACGTGCTCAAGGGCGAAACCATGCAGCTTTTGCTCAATTTGCACGTGGCAGTGGATGAAGGCGATCTCTCCGCGGTGAAACGGGTTCTTGAAGATAGCGGCATATCTCCCCGCAAGGTCGCCAGATCGGAGGAGGGCGGGGTGGTGATCGAGTATGAGGGCGTGTCCGCCAGGGAAATCCGGGACACGCTCGAGGCGTTGATAACCCTGCACGCGGATGAGGACTATCCTCAGCTCGAAACCTTGCGGAACAAGTTTGAGGAGATCTTCGTCTATCTGCCCAACGATAAACTCATGGATGACATCGCGTTGGTCGACTCCCCGGGGGTGTACAGCATCTCGGAAACGAACCGGCGGATCGCCCATGAGATCATCCCTCACAGCCATCTGGTGGTGTGTTTGCTTGACAGTCAGAACGCAGGCAACGAGCACAACAGCAACTTCATCGAGCAAATCGTGCGCCACCAGCATCGCAAGATGTTCTTCGTCATCAACAAGGCCGATCAGCTCAATCCGGACGAGATCGACCTTGAAGGCAAGCGCGGTCCGGCCCGTGACCTGCTCCGCAGCTTGGGGGACGAGGGACCGGAACTCGAACTGTTTTTTATCTCCAGCCTGTATGCGTTGCTGGGCGAACAGCTGTTGAATCAGCGCATAACCATGGCCGCGTTGGATAACAATAACAAAGTGAAGTTTCCCTTCGAGTTTCAGCGCCGGCTGTTGCAGGAGAGCGAGCCCGAGGCGTTGGCGGGCTCGCATTTGAAGGAGCGCAGCAATTTCGAGACCTTGCGCGAACGCCTTCACGACTATCTGTACAACGAGAACCGCGAGGGGGCCATCCTCGAGTCGGTGTGCCGGTTCGCGAGCGGCCGGGCATGGAGATATCTGCGGCCCCTGGAAGTGAAGCTGGACCTGGTGCGGAACGTCCCCAAGTTGGACTACCTCGAGCGGCGGCGAAAACAGCTCGCGCACGAACTCCAGGGTAAGCGGGCGGCGCGGCAGACTATCATGGACAGTTATGCGGTCATGACGCAGGGCGGCGACATGAACGGCATCCGGCGCGATGGGTACGAGAACTTGATTGACAAGCTGTTGAACGGCGAGCGGATCCGGACCGGGGTGATGGAGCCCCTTGAGACCTGGCTCGAGGACGCCGGCCGGCTCAAGCAGGCCCGGCGTCAACGTTACGCGCCGCTGCACAGCGAATTGGAGCAACGGATCGATGTGTTCCTGCATGAGATCCACAATGCCCTCAACGCCGAGATTCAGGAGATCGAGCGCCAGACGCTTGAGGCAGCCCAGCAGGCCATGGGGCGGATCTTCGGGGCCGATGAAGGACCTTTGCCGCTGCATCGCGGCAACCTTCCCCCGATTCAGGCGAAACTCGGCGCTTCCTACGCGAAGTTCGCTGCCGCCGGGCTGGTGCTGGGCGGAGTTGCTGGCGCGGGGCTTGGCGGCGCTTTCTTAAGCGGCCCCATCCTGGTTGACGCCCTAGGACCCGCTGTTGCGGACATTCCCCAGGTCAATCTTACCCTCGGCGCCGCGGCGGGGGCGGTGTTGGGCTTGTGCGTGGCCGTGGGCGTCCGCTTGGCCACCAGCACCAAGGCGCTGCGCAAGCGAGTTCGAGAGCAGCTTGCTGATATCACCCGGCGCGTGTTCCTGCAACCCGCCGGGGCGGAGCAGGAGGGCGAGGAAAGCGTGCGGGAACACTTGCACCGGCAACTGAGCGCGCGGCGAGAGCGTTTCGCCGAAGCCATCCGGGCAGCCTTTGATAAAGCGGACCGCGACTTGAGCCAGAAGCTTTCGGCCATTCAAAAGGAAGAGGATGAAATTCGCCGTCATCAACAAGCGGTTATCTCGCGCATCCAGCCCAAGCTGGACAAACTGACCGCCATTCACCGGAAAGCGCGGGATATCGCCGAAGGGACCGATCTTGCGCCGCTACCCGAGGGAAACGGGAGCCCGGACAGCGTCGCCGGAGGCTCCTGACCCGCTAACGTGCGTAAAGACTGCCGCTCGGGAGTAAACTGGGCAAGAAGGATGGTCATATACGGTATGGAATCGCTGAAACACGAAGAGGCCGCATGCGCCGGCGGAGCCGCCCCGTCAGGCCAACTGCCGCTTCCGCACCGGTTGGCGTTTTTCGCTTCCGGGGGGATCGGTTTGGCGGCCTTCATGGCCCTCCGCTTCGTGACCCCCGACAGCCGGGGCGTGGGGACCCACGAACAGTTCGGTCTCCTGCCCTGTTTCACGCACGCCCTTACCGGGTACCCCTGCCCGTTTTGCGGCATGACCACGGCCGTTACCTATGTGGCGCGCGGCCAGTGGGCGGAAGCTTTTCTTATTCAGCCGGCAGGGGCGCTCGTTGGCCTGGGAGTGATACCGGCCACGTTGGCTTGTATGTTGTTGGCGGCCGCAGGGCGGTATCCCTTGTGGACGCGCGCGACGGTGCTTCACCGTTGGGTCTGGCGCGGGGGTGTGGCCCTTGTTCTCATGGCGTGGTTTTATAAGCTCCTATTCGCGCCGTACTGAGTCCATCCCACCCTTACGCCTTCGCTTTTCGCTCATAAGGCAAGGGGTCCTCGACGCCCGCCTCATCGAACGCCTTCAATCGCTCCACACAGGAGGGGCATTCGCCGCAGGCTTTCTGGCCGCCGCGGTAGCAGGTCCAGGTACGGGCAAAGTCCACGCTAAGTTCATGGCCCAAGCGGACGATTTCACTTTTCGCCATGCGAATGAAAGGCGCGTGAATCTGGATGGGTTCGTCGCGGTTCAGGCCGAAGACGTGGTTTAGCCGTTCCAGAAACACGGCGGTGCAATCCCAGTAGCCGTAGCTGTCCGTGGCTTGGGCGCCGTAATACACATCCGGAATACGCAGCCCTTCCCCATAGGCGGCCGCCAGCGATAGCAGGATCATGTTGCGGTTGGGGACGTAGGTTGGCGGTTGAGCCCTGGCTTCCTCACTCAACTCCGAAAGCGCGGGGACTTCTTTACCGCCTGAAACAAGAGCGGAGTGGCCTTTTAGCAAATCCCCAAGGAAATCGAGTTCGATGATCTTGTGGGAGCCGGCTTTTATGGCGTTCGCCTGCCATTCCGCGCATTCGAGTTCGCGCCCGTGCCGTTGGCCGTATTGAAAACTCAGGGTATGAATCGGTCCAAAGGCCAGGTTCTTGACCAGATTATGGAGCAGGACCGTCGAATCGATTCCGCCGCTTAGCAATACCACGGCGGGCGTTTTGTTGTTCATCACGCACCTCCTCGGGCGGCGAATCCGTCCGTGTCAGGAATCCAGCAAGCCGCTAGAACCAGCGCCAAGGCAGCAGATAATCGCCCAAGCCCCGGCGGGCCGTCTGCACTTCGCCATCGCCCATTTCCAATACGCGGACTTCCACGGGGACGAGGCCGTCCCTTACCATTCCCAACTCCTGGGCGGCTCCCCGGGAGAGGTCAATGATGCGGCCCCTTACGAAAGGACCGCGATCGTTTATGGTGACGTCAACGGATTCGCCATTGTTCTGGTTAGAAACGCGCACCCGCGTCCCAAAGGGCAACGAGCGATGAGCCGCCGTCATGGCCTCCATGTCAAAAGTCTCTCCCGAAGCCGTCTGGCGTCCATGATACTTAGTTCCGTACCACGACGCCAATCCCCGTTCGGTGTCGCCGCGGAAAGGCATGGTGGGGGAGGGGATGGAGGCGCAGGCGCTCAAGAGAATGCACAGCAAAAAGGGCGCTATCCACCGAGCGCCCTGTTCAAATGTTTTTGCTATCAGAAGAGGCCTGTGGTTTATGACAAAGCCTTCCCGACCCGTTCGGCCACCACGGCCACGACATCGCGCCGCTGGTAAAGGCCCGCCTCGATATTCTCCCGCGCCACGGCTACGCGATCGGCGCGGATGTCGGGTTGGTTCCTGGCGATTTCCAACAGCCGGGTAGTGTGCGCGGCAGCTTGTGCTTGCGGACTCAGGTCCACGCCATCCTGGGGGGCCTTCGGACCGTCCGTGGATGCATTCTGAGGCCGCTGGTTGTAGGATCGATCCGGCGGTATCCCCTGATGCGAGCCGCCAATTCCCTCTACGCCACCCATGATTATACTCCTTTCGCCCACGCCCGCAGTGGAAGCGGACGTCATCTTCTTGCACTACGGTATACTTCGGCACAAGGAAGTCCCTCCTTTAATACCTTGTGCCGTGACCCTCTCTTTCCTGCCCTCTATATACCATATTTTGTGGTTGCCCGGCAAATTCGGATCTCGATGGGGCGCTTGCTCCGGTCCCTTCAGGACCTATTTCGGAGGCGGCCCGTGACCCGTGGCTGCGCTCCGCTTGCCCTAGGCTAATTGCTATCGCGCCTCTGGGGCGGGCGTGGCCCCCTATCCGGCTGAACCGCGTCGCCATGGTCTACCTATTCTAACGTCCGCCCAGAGTCCATGTATGACACCAACCCCGCTCAATCGTCCCGCCGGAACCATGGCTTAGCCCAAACTGCTGTCACAAATAAACTCATCCCGTAGGGATGACAGCTGGTGAACCCTGTCCACTACCCCTGATCGCCGGATGAGGAGACTGCTCTCGGGGAGAACATCTCTCCTTGATCCCCCTTCAAAGGGGTAAATTATGCTTGAAGGCCGGCAAGACGCCGGGGTTACGGGGCATCCGTAAATTCAAGGCGGACCGAGAACTACGGCTGGCCAGGCATTTCCCTCAGCTTGTCCACAAGCCGTTCCACCACGCCCGGTTTGTCGTCGGCCACGCATTCCCGCTCACCGGGATCGGCATGGTGGTCGTAGAGCTGGACGTCTCCGTCGTTGTGCTCAATGAGCCGGTAGCGGTCCGTGCGCACGGTGTGCTGAGAGCCCCGGCCCCAGCCGCTGTACGCGCGGTCGATAGTGGTGGCCTGGGGATCCTCCAGAATGGGGACAAATGACTCGCCCTCGACGTGGTCCGGGACGGGCAGGCCGCACAGCTCGGCCAACGTGGGGTAAATGTCCACGGTTGACGTAAGGGCTTCCGCGGATTCGCCGGGATGCGCCATGTCCGGCGTGCGCACAATCAACGGCGCCCGTAACGAATATTCGTGCAGAGTGTGCTTGCCCCAATAGCCCAACTCGCCGAGGTGGTAGCCGTGGTCGCCCCAGAGCACCACAATGGTGTTTTCATTCAACCCAAGGTTATCCACGGCTTCCAGCACCCGGCCGACCTGGGCGTCCACATAGCTTGTGGCGGCGTAGTAGGCATGGCGCAGTTCGCGGACGTAATCGTCATCCTCGGTGTCAGCGGCTTCGTGGTCGTAGTTGCCGAAGAACTCGCCGCCCGTGCGCGTGTAGGGATCCACATCGCTGATGTCGATGGCGTCGCGGTCGTAGAGGTCCCAGTACTTCTTCGGCGCATTGAAGGGTAAGTGCGGCTTGTAAAACCCGACCGCAAGGAAGAAGGGATCATCCCCGGCGGAACGGCGCACCAGATGTTCAACGGCAGTATCCGCCAGATGCGCATCGGGATAGCCTCTATCGCCCACTTCGGCCGCTTCGAAGGGGGGGCTCTCGCCGCGTGTGCGTGTTTCGCCAAAAGCATAGGCAAGGCCGCCGCTACCGGCGCCCTTCCAACTGCCCGTGGGTGTGTCCATGACATCCCAGCCCGGCGTCTGGGGCTGGCCGTCGCGATACCCGTCGGATGAGTGAGTTATCTTGCCGATAAGCGTGGTATGGTACCCGTTGTCATTGAAGTGCTGTTGCATGGACAACGGGGCTACGCTTTCTTCATACAATTGGAAAGCCTGATTTTCATACGTCACCGGATGCTCGGGCGTCGGATGCATGCCCGTAACCAGGGCGTATCGCGATGGCCCGCAGCTTGGCGCCAGCACGTAGTGCCGCTCGAACATGCGGCCTTCACTGGCCAACCGGTCCATGTGCGGCGTGACCATGTGCTCCTTCCCGTAGGCCCCGAGTTCAGGCCGAAGATCATCGACGGCGATGAACAGCACGTTGGGGGGCCGTTCGGCGGCAGCCGCCCTGGGCAAAGCCGCCGCGGCAAGGGCGCACGCCGCCCCCGCGCCCATCTTCTTCAAAAAATCCCGGCGATCAAGTGTCATGTTCGCTCCTCCTGCAGCAACTGCTGGATACATTTGGTCTCACCATCGCCGCCGTGTTGACCGGGGCGAATGGAAGCCCAATTACCTCGAAAACCTCCGCATCCTGCTCGGCGGAGAAAATGAGATGCCATTGCCCTGACAACGCGACAGGCCACGATTGACCCCACTCACGCTGGCCCGTCCGTTTAGGACGACACCGAGCCTAGGACAGTGAATGCCCGGTGTCCCCGGTTTCACTCTTTCTCACGGCTGGCCAGGCATTTCCCTCAGCTTGTCCACAAGCCGTTCCACCACGCCCGGTTTGTCGTCGGCCACGCATTCCCGCTCACCGGGATCGGCATGGTGGTCGTAGAGCTGGACGTCTCCGTCGTTGTGCTCAATGAGCCGGTAGCGGTCCGTGCGCACGGTGTGCTGAGAGCCCCGGCCCCAGCCGCTGTACGCGCGGTCGATAGTGGTGGCCTGGGGATCCTCCAGAATGGGGACAAATGACTCGCCCTCGACGTGGTCCGGGACGGGCAGGCCGCACAGCTCGGCCAACGTGGGGTAAATGTCCACGGTTGACGTAAGGGCTTCCGCGGATTCGCCGGGATGCGCCATGTCCGGCGTGCGCACGATAAACGGGACCCGCAACGAATACTCGTGGAGGGTGTGCTTGGCCCAATAGCCCAACTCCCCGAGGTGATAGCCGTGATCGCCCCAAAGCACTACGATGGTGTTTTCGTTCAAGCCCAGGTTGTCCACGGCCTCCAGCACCCGGCCGACCTGGGCATCCGCATAGCTTGTGGCGGCGTAGTAGGCGTGGCGCAGTTCCCGCACGTAATCGTCATCCTCGGTGTCGCTGGCTTCGTGGTCGTAGTTGCCAAAGAACTCCCCGCCTGTACGCTCATAGGGATCCACGTCGCTAATGTCGATGGCGTCGCGGTCGTAGAGGTCCCAATATTTCTTCGGCGCATTGAAGGGCAAGTGAGGCTTGTAGAAGCCCACGGCAAGGAAGAAGGGGTCATCGCTCGCGGAGCGGCGGACCA
>JBKHFO010000121.1:0-10223 GCA_046540175.1 Candidatus Hydrogenedentota bacterium | reverse complement strand
TACGACCGCGCCTTGAACGGGTTCTCCCCCGCGAGTTCGAGCAGAATCGCGATCTCTTCCAGTATGGCGGCTACTTCTTTGGTGGTCATGCCAATCCCTTTCCAAGCCGCCCTCGTAAACACCCTTCGTCCACTTCCTTCTTCCTCTCTAAACAGACAAAAAAGGAAATCACAAAGAGGTAGAAAAAGGGCTGTTGATCATCCGTGCCGAACAGACACGAAACACACCAAAACCCGTCGTGATTTCGTGTGTTTCGTGCGATTTCGTGGCGGGACCTAGCGCCTCAACCCTCCGCCCGTCCACATTCGTGAGAGGAGCCGCAACCCTTCCCCTATGCGATTGACGCGGACGCTCAGGCGTCCAACAGTTTGAGGGTGACGCGGCGTACGTCCATGACCTCTTCGCCCGCGATGTCCGTGGCGCGCAGCGTTAGAGGACCGCGGCCGGCCACGAGTTTGAACTCACCGAGGCGCTTTGCCTTGAAGTCCTTGACGTAGGATTCCATGCGCGGCACGCGGTCGTACTCCGCTCCCACAAGGGGCGGGTCGTGCGGCGTCTCGATGGTCGAGCGGACTGCGGCGTCTCCGAAACGTAACTCAATGGTGGAGCCTACGTCCTCTTCCGGGCAGGTGTAGTAAACCGTGGCCTCGTACCGGCCGGTGGTGTTCACCTCGATGTCCCACGAAATGTGGTCCTCCGGCTCGGTCCAATTCTCGAAGAAGGAGGCGTTGGGAAAGCGGTTGCTCCGCTCAATACTTCCATGGGCCACCCCGTCCCGCGCGGGCAGATGGGTTACGGGGAACGCTGGGTACCCCACGGGGAAGGGCCGGTCGTCGTGCGCCGCGCCGTAGCCGTCGAACGTTTCGTCTTTCCATTGTTGCGCCGCCTCCGCGAGACGGGCGGCCTCTTCCGGATGTTCCTCGGAAACATCGGTGGTTTGGCCGATGTCGGCTTCCATGTCATAGAGCCGGCCTTCATGGTCCAGGCGGAACCGCTGGGTGCGCACGCTGACGCGTTGCCCCCAGCAGCTGAAGATCATACGGTCCGGCCAATCGTTCGCCTCTGTCTCGCCCATCAAAAGCGGCTTGAGGCTTACGCCATCCAGCGGGGCCTCGCCCACGTGTTCGATGCCGGCAAGGTCCGTAAGCGTGGGCAGCAGGTCAATGGCGCCCGCGATGGGCTTGATGCGTTGACCTGGCCTGATGCCACGGGCCCAGCGGATAATGCCTGGAACGCGCACGCCGCCCTCGTCGGTTGAGCCCTTCCGGCCCCGCATCCCGCCGTTCCACCTCCAGCTATTGGGCCCATTGTCGCCGAGAAAGACCACGATGGTGTTCTCATCCAAGCCGAGTTCGGCGAGCTTGTCCATAATCCGGCCGACGTTCGAGTCGATGTTCTCGTTCATGGCGTGAGCCGCCCGGGTCATGGCCATGTCCTCCTCTTGCCCGCCCTGGTAGCGCATGTCCACGTCCACTCCATCGAAACGATCGTAGTACTCGTCCGGGACCTGCATGGGGGAATGCGGGGTGTTATAGGGCACGTAAACGAAGAAGGGATCATCCCCCTGCTCTTCCATGAAAGCCATGGCCTGGGTGGTTAAGTCGTCCGTGATGTAGCCGTCGTAGTCCACCCACTCCCCGTTGTGTTCCAAGTACCAATCGAAGTACTGGCCCCAATGGCCGGAGCAGAAGCCATAGTACTCATCGAACCCGCGCGCCAACGGGTGATACGGATATTGTGCGCCGCCGTGCCATTTGCCGAAGCAACCGGTGGCGTAGCCCGCCGCCTGGAACGACTCGGCGATGGTCGTCTCCCCGAGATTCATGCGTTCCTGGCCCCTCGAGGTGCCGTGGACATTACTCCGGGTAAAATAGCGGCCGGTCAATAAATCAGCGCGCGTGGGAGAACACACCGGTTGCACATAGAACCACTCGAACAGGGCCCCCTCTTCCGCCATGCCGTCAATGTTGGGGGTATTGAGATTCGTGTTGCCGTGAATGCCCAAGTCGCCCCAGCCCTGATCGTCTGAAACAATCACGACGACGTTGGGCTTGTCTCCGGTGTTCCGCCCATGGACCGGTTTCCAGTTCAACCCCGTCATCGCGGCCCCCGCCATGCTGGCGGCGAGGAAACTCCGGCGTGAAAGCTTTCTCATATCCCTATCTCCGATGGTTGCGCCCATGTGCATTTGGAGGCCCCGGCCATCCCTCATTTAATGACCCGTGCGCGGGCCCGCGATTCCACCACAACTCCGAACCTGCATGTAGGCTAAACCGAATTGAGCCTAGGAATCAAGGGTGTAAAACGTTACACCCTTGATTCGTCCAGAAGTTCCCGCAAAAACTTGGCCGTTCTTTTGGGGAAGTCCTATTATGAAGTTACGTTGCATTACCCCGCGTGATCGTGATAGGATTCGGATTGAACAGTGAGAGTACAAGCCGCACGCCAAACAGTCTATTGCGCGCTCGTAGCTCAGGGGATAGAGCACTGGCCTCCGGAGCCAGGTGTCGCAGGTTCGAATCCTGCCGAGCGCGCCATTTAAATCTTTACATGACAAGGACTTACGAAGCCAAGCGCTCGTAAGTCCTTTTCCTTTTGGCCGCCGGTAACAGGCTCATATCCCGGTTTCCCCGCCGCCGCGCTTGGAACGCTTCCCAGCGGAGCCTTATCCTCCGGGCGAGCAAACACCCGTTTACCATGGCAACCCGTGGGCCGGAAGCCGGACTACTCACAACCTGGAGATTCTCTCATTGCCGGTGGATCAAAAAATGGGGGCTTGAAAGAAGTAAGCCGATTCTGGACAATTTGCTGAAACGTATTGCCCACAATAAGGAGAATTGGAATGAAACCCATGGCAACCCGAGCACTCTTCATCGGCTTCCTGGCGGCCGGCCTCTTCGTTTCGAACTTGGCGGCTGACGACGATCCCTACTTTCGCCACGGACTCGACATTCCCGTTGAGGGCACGGAGCGACCGGTAGGTGTGAGCGACGTGGCCTGGCCGGAGAACTTCCGGCCGACGGATACCGAGGGCTGGTCGACCTTTTCCGCCACGCCCGATACCCGCATACTGTACGTCTCGTCGTCCGAGGGCAACGATGAGACCGCCGTGATCCACGAACCCGGCGACGATGCCGTGGGGCCCGATCCCTTCAGCCCCGAGGGCGCTGTCAAGCCGTTCGCAGAAATCGATACCGCCCTGAAGCAGCAGCGGCCGGAAATGCCTGATTGGATCCTCCTGAAACGCGGCGACACCTGGCGGGGACCGATCACCGAGCAACAATTGCCACCGGGCAAGTCGGGCGACGAACCGCGCTTGATCGGCGCCTACGGCCCGCTTACGGAGCCGCGGCCCCAAATCACTGGAAGGGGGACCGGCTTCAGACTGGGCGGCCCGCATAACGGAACGCAACACGTCGCCATTGTCGGAATCGAGTTCTACAACAGTTGGAAAGACCCGGAGCATCCTGACTGGGACGTCGACGTCGACCGGCTCCATGGACCGGAAGGCGAGCAATACGAACAGGAGCTTCAGGGGCCGCACTCGTCGGGCCTCGCGTGGGCTAACGCCGACCGGCGCGGTCCTCCCATGGAAAACGTGCTGATTGAGGATTGCTATCTGCGATTCTGCCCCATCTCCGGCACCAACTTCGGGGCAGACATGAAAAACTTCGTGGTGCGCCGTAACGTAGTCGTCGATCACTATCCGCTCCGGGGGCACACGATGGGCTTCTGGAATTCGGGAGGCAGCCTGCGGCTGGAGGAGAACATCGTCGACCACTGCGGCTGGTATCACCAGCGTGGGCAGGAGCCGCGCATCGGCTGGGCCAACCCGCTTAGCCACAACCTTTACTACTCGAAGTGCTGGAACACGGCGCTGGTTCGGAACCTGTGGCTGCGCAGCGCGTCGATCGGGAACAAGTTCCGCGCCGACGACCTGCGCTCCCTCGGCAACCTGCTCGTGGACGACAATCTGTTCGTCGACGGCGAACTCGGACCGGCCATCAGTGGCAATTACCCGGGGCCCTATCGCAACGTCAACGTGAACCTGGTGAACAACGTGCTCTCCGACATCGGCCGTTCCCGGCCCACCGACCGGCACTTGGCGTGGTACTTTCCGCTGGCCGATTGGGACGGCGGCAACATCGCCAACAACCTCCTCGTTCGCCAGAATCATCCGGATATCGACAACGCCTACGGCATCCAGATGGAGGCGGCCGAGCGAAACCGCGACCAAGCGACCGGCGAACCGATCACCCAAGGCCGGGGCAGCCTGCAGGGAAAGACCCGGAACGTGAACATCTTCCGAAACGTGGTCCACGGCGTCAGGATGTCGGAGCGGAACGCTCCCTTAAAGCTTCTGGCCCATGACGACGGAGGCTTCAAGAACGTTCGCGTTTACGACAACCAGTTCCAGAGCCAGGCGTACCCCAATACGCTGGCCGTGGTCGAGACGCTCGATGGGGTGACGTTCGAGAACAACACTTGGTACAGCGTCACGGAGGACAAGCCCTTCCGGCTCGGCCGCGGGGATTCCCGCCGGACGCTGTCCTTCGAAGAGTGGATCGAGGCGTCCGGCGAGCGCGGCGCGGCATACCGCAAGATCGACTATCCCGACTCCGGGCGCAGCATCGAAAACTACATGCGAAAGCTCGGCTACGAAGGAACGGACGACGAACTGTACGCGCGGTTCTTCGCCGAGGCGCGCACGATGCGTCGTGGCGCATGGCGCCGGGCGTTCACAGCCCACGAGATCAACGATTACTTCCGCGAGGGCTTCGGGGTAGACTACCTCCCCCGGGAGGAACTCCCCGCTGTTCAATGCGGACCTTTCCGGCCGGAGTTCAGCTACCGCAAGTACGTCTCCGAGGAGTAGCCCGAATTATTCGCGAAGGAGTAAGGCTACCATCAGGAGGCCCGCTGCTGCCGGGCACGCACTATGCGGTCTATTTTGCCGGCGGCGGACACTGCTCGAGCACAATCTATTCCGGTTATGGAGATGTGCACTACGTCTATATCTGACAGACACTTACGGCGCTGGCATACTTCCGGCCGAGTTGACCACAACGAACCACTTGGCCGAGAGCGAAGCATTATCCCGCGTCTACATCCACAAGGCCGGCAAGATGCCGGCGGTACGTTTTCCTCTTCAAAGGTGGAATTGCGCCGTTCGTTCTTAGCGCCTTTGCGTGATGCTGGCGTCGTTTCACGGTAAGGCGCTAAGAACCAATCCATCCCGGCAGGGGTCGTAGCAGCGCAGATTCTGGGACCCCTACCGGGGTCCACCTGTTGGGGACCTTTGATCCAGGGGTGTCGCCCTCGTCGCAAGCTCCGCGGGCTCAACCCCTGGCTATCCTCTGTGACCCCTTTGGGGTCGATACCGTTGCCCCACCCTCATCCCTCGTAAGCTTGTCACCCGCCCCGTCAAAGGGGTAAGCTGTTCATGGTAAGGCGTCACATCAACGGAAAAGGAGGATAGCTATGCGTACAGGAATAAATCGGCGGCAGTTTCTCGGCCGGACCGCCGTGGGCGGAGCCTTGGCGGGTCTGGGCCTGACGAGCGCAGCGCGCGCGCAATCGCCCAACAATCGGATTACCGTGGGGGTGCTCGGCGCCCAACGCGGCGCACGGCTGGCGCGGGAGTTTGCGCAGCAGGACAACTGTGTCGTGAAGCATGTGTGCGATGTGGACCGCAATCGCGTGGATGAGTTGGCCGGGGCCTTGGAGGAACTCACCGGCGAGGCGCCCAACGCCGTGCAAGACTTCCGCGAAGTGTATGACGATCCCGAAGTGGACGCGGTCGCGATGGCCCTTCCCGTGCATTGGCACGCGCCCGCGGCCATCTTGGCCCTGCAAGCGGACAAACATGTGTACGTAGAGAAGCCGTGCTGCCACAATCCGCACGAAGGCGAGTTGCTGGTCGAGGCGGCCCGCCACTACGATAAGGCCGTGCAAATGGGCAACCAGCGGCGGTCTTGGCCCCGCATTCGCGAGGGCATGCAACGGTTGCACGAGGGCGACATCGGCCGGGTGTATTATTCCCGGTGCTGGTACGCCAGCACGCGCGGGGCTGTAAACCTGGGGGACGAAGTGGATCCGCCTGGGCATTTGGACTATGAACTGTGGCAAGGACCGGCCCCCCGGCGGCCTTATGTGGAAAACCGAATCCATTACAACTGGCATTGGTTCTGGCATTGGGGCACGGGCGAAGCCGGGAACAATGGCGTGCACGCCATGGACCTGTCCCGCTGGGGGCTGGACGTGGATTACCCCATCCGCGTGACGTCCGCGGGCGGCCGCTATCGCTTCGACGACGATCAGGACACGCCGGACACCCACGTGGTGAGCTTCGACTTCCCGGATGGCAAAAGCATGATGTGGGAATGCCTAAGCTGTAACCAGCCGGGACTCGGCGGCACGAGCTTTGGCGCGGCGTTCTTCGGCGAGGAAGGCAGCTTGCGCATTGACGGCGGCGGGTACGTCATCCGCGACGTGGAAGGCCGGGAAGTGGAGTCCGAAAGCGGGTCCAGCGGGGACGCGGGTCATGTCGAGGATTTCCTAACAGCCATTCGCGAGGACGCCCCCCTCGACCTGCACTCCGAAATCGAGGAAGGGTACAAGAGCGCCTTGCTGCCCCTTCTGGGCAACATCTCCCACCGCGTGGGCCGGAGCCTGCAATGCGGCGAGCGGGGGCGCATCGAAGGCGATGCCGACGCGGAAGCGCTGTGGAGCCGCGAATACGAACCCGGCTGGGAGCCGGAAGTCTAAACGCGTCCTACGGCGTTCACATGCGTTGCATTCATTGCCAAGGAGTTCTTCATGTCCTCGGGCTCGTCAAAAGACTACAGTCCTTTCCGTCCCGGCGCTCCAGCTCCCGTGGAGCTGTTTGTCGGACGGCTGCGGGAGATCGAGACGTTGCAGGAATATATCCGGCACGCCGCGGCTCAACGGCCCCGTCTCGTATTTCTTTCTGGTGAACGAGGCATCGGAAAGAGTTCCTTGGCTCATTTCATCCGCTTTGTGGCGGAACAGGACCTTAAAGCGGTGGGACTCCACACCTTCCTGGGGGGCGTACAGGAACTTCCAGAACTCGTCCGCCGGACCTTTGACCGTCTGGTCAAGGAGGCGGTGGACAAACCGTGGTATGGCCGGGTTCAGGAGTTCTTCGGCGGCCATGTGAAAAAGGTGGGGTTGTTCAATTTCTCCGTGGAATTCACGGCCGATTCCGCGGAGTTGGAGCGGGCGGTTCACGATTTCACGCCGGCGCTTCACCAGTTGATGCGGCAATTGAAATCAG
Organism: Candidatus Hydrogenedentota bacterium; assembly: GCA_046540175.1. GTDB lineage: Bacteria > Hydrogenedentota > Hydrogenedentia > Hydrogenedentales > SLHB01 > SKRY01. The sequence continues at coordinate 2,926 of JBKHFO010000121.1, read as the reverse complement.
AGAAGGAAGTGCTGGTCATCATCTTTGACGACATCAACGGTCTCGCGGAAGCGCCGGCCTTCGCCAACTGGCTGAAGAGTCAGCTCGACGAGATGTCCACCTCCCGTGAACCCTTGCCCGTGTGCATCTTGTTGGCCGGGTTAGACGAACGCCGCCAGTCAATCATCCAGCGTCAACCTTCCCTCGCCCGTTCCATTGATGTCGTCAACATTGAGCCGTGGTCCGAGGAGGAATGCGCCAAATTCTACCGCAACACGTTTCATAGCGTGGACATTCAGATCGATGATGCGGCGATGGCTCACCTCGTGAAGTTTACGGGCGGCTTGCCTATGTTGGCCCACGAGATTGGCGATGCCGTGTTCAAAATCGACAGCGACAGGCGGATAGATGAAGATGACGCGTTGAGGGGCGTTGAGACCGCCGCCGACATCGTCGGCCGGAAGCATATCGAACCAAGCGTGTTTCAGGCCTTACGCAGCGACAAATATCGCTCCATCCTTCGCCGCGTGGCGCGCAGCCAGGCCCTGGAGGGATTCAAGCGTAGCGATCTCGCCCAAGAATTGCCGGATACGGAGAAGAAGGTACTCGATAATTTTCTGCAGCGCATGCAGAAACTGGGCGTGATCGCGAAGGATCCCGAGGGCGGTCCCGGCGCCTACCGCTTTACCAACCGGTTACATGCGTTGTACTTCCGGCTGGAGGCCACGGAGACGCCCAAGAAACGCCGGCCTGAATCGTAACGAATGGACGCTAATCAAGAGGGGAGACAATGGCATGGGCATTAAGAGCATTCCTGCGGGATGGCCGGCCGTCGCCGGGCGTGGCCGCATGGCTATGAGGATCGCCGCGGCGGTCATGCTTGGCGTCATAGTGTGGAGCGCGAACGCCGGCGCCGGCATGGACGAACCGGTGACCGCCATCGGAAAACCGGCGGAAAGTTCGCTCGACGTTTTCTTGGGCGAACCCCGTTTTGAGAAGCGCGTGATCTTCGAGGAGGGCGATCACGTCCGGGAACCGTATCTCGCCGTGGCCTTGGATGGGACCGTGTTGGCGGTGCGAAACCAAGAAGGGCACATGCGGCGCAGTGAGGATGGCGGCGAAAGCTGGAGCGACATCCTGGAAGTCCCGATTGGTTTCCGCGACACCAACATGATCGTGGATGATACCAACGGCGATATCCTCTCGGTGCGCATGTGGGACGGCGAGGACACGCTTTGGCGAAGCACCGATCACGGGAAAAGCTGGACGGAAGAAGATATTGTCCTCAAGCCCAATGAAGTCATGAAATGGCTCGAACGCACGGGCTTGAAAGAGCGATCCGCCGCGGAGGAAGGCGCAACGGAAAGCCAGACCTACTTCATGCACGGCAACGCGAGCGAGAGCGGGATCACCCTCAGGCACGGCAAGCATGAGGGCCGGCTACTCGTCTCCGCCACCTTCCGCCCCCACGCCGAAGCGCATCCCTCGGATCGGGATCCCGTGGACGCCATCTACAGTTGCGCCATCCATAGCGACGACGGCGGAGCGACCTGGCAGGTCAGCGGCTTCTTCCCCGAAGGATACACGGAGGAAGCGGCGCTCGCCGAATTGAGCGACGGACGGATCCATTACAACTCACGCAGCCATCAGGGCTACCACGCCAGCGACTTGGAGCGGGAACTCACCCCGGAAGATAGGTTGCGCCGCATCGCCTGGAGTGATGATGGCGGCCGCACATGGGAAGACCGGGAGGTGAGCAGCGTGCTTCCCGATGGCGGCGGCTACGATCGCGGATACGGAATGAAAGGCGGGCTGGTCCGGCTGCCCGTGAAAGACCGCGACATCCTGATCTACAGCAACGCCGACACCGAAGGCGGTCCGCGCGAACGCATGACGGTCTGGGCGAGCTTTGACGGCGGCGAGACGTGGCCGGTAAAGCGGTTGGTCTTCGCCGAACACGCCGCCTACTCCTCATTGGGAGCGGGGCGGCCGGATACGCCCAGCGAAGGCCAAATCTATTTGCTTTTCGAGGGAAGCGAGGCGCACCGTTACCACGCGATGCAGGTCGCGCGGTTCAATCTGTCGTGGCTGCTCGAGGGCGAGCCAACCGGCGATGGGGAAATGCCGGCGTGGGTTTCGGAGTAAACGGCCCCATCGGCGCGGGAACACCGCGGGACTCGAACGAAAGCATTCAATACGGGGAAGGAGGACCAATGATTCGCATTTGCATGGCGGGAGCGCGCGGCCGGATGGGGCGGCGCATTCTGAAAATGGCGGCGGGGACGGAAGGGTTCGCCGTGGGCGGCGCATTTGACGCGCCGCAGCACGCGGGCGAGGTGATGCGGCTGGCCGATGGCGCGGCCGAAATCACCCTGGCAAGTTCGGCGGCGGAGGCGTTGACGAATGCCGATGCGCTGATCGATTTCAGCGTGGCCGAGGCGTGCGTGGACAACGCGCGCGCGGCCGCGGAGCAAGGCAAGCCCTCCGTGGTGGGCACAACCGGTCTCACCGCCGAACAGCTTCAAGCGCTCAAGGACCTGTCGCGGCGCATCGCCTTGGTGCACGCCCCGAACATGAGCGTAGGCGTGAACCTGTTGTTCAAGCTGACGGCGGACGTGGCGCAACGGCTCGGGCTCGATTACAACGTGGAAATCACGGAGATCCACCACAATCAGAAGAAGGACAGCCCAAGTGGCACGGCGGCGCGGCTGGGGGAGTGCGCGGCCGAGGTCCTTGGCCTGGAGTACGGGCAAGACGTGGTTCACGGACGCCACGGCATGCCCGGCGCGCGTCCACGGCGGGAGATCGGCATGCACGCCTTGCGCGGCGGCGACGTAGCGGGTGAGCACACGGTCAGCTTCATCGGGCAAGGCGAACGGGTCGAACTCACGCACAAGGCCCACAGCCGCGACAACTTCGCCCAAGGCGCGCTGCGGGCCGCCCAGTT
>JBKHFO010000120.1:0-10241 GCA_046540175.1 Candidatus Hydrogenedentota bacterium | reverse complement strand
GTTCGCGTACGTGACGCATAATCTGGGCCGTTTCCATCTGCCGACCACCCAACTGGAGCGGGGCTGGATGAACACCAGCGCCTTGAGCATCATTGATCTGGAAGAACGCGAGTGGCTGACGACGGTGCTACTGGACGATGTGGACCTCGGCGCGGCCAATCCGTGGGGCGTCGCCTGTGCGGATGAAGGCCAATCCATTGTGGTGGCCCATTCGGGCACGCACGAGCTGAGCCGCATCGACCGGCAGGGCCTACACGACAAGATCGATCGCGTGGCCAACGGCGAGCAGGTTAGTGAAGTGTCCCGTAATCTGGAAAGTATTCCGAACGATTTGGCGTTTCTTGTTGATCTACGCGAACGAATCGCGCTGCCGGGGAACGGGCCGCGGGGTGTGGCCATTGCGGATGATAATACAGTGGCCGTGACCGAGTATTTCACCGATAGCTTGGCCCTCGTTGATCTGAGCGGGGACACGGCTTCTTCGGTTGAGCAAATCCTTTTGGGCGAACAAACCGAACTCTCCGAGGTGCGTGAGGGAGAGAAAGCGTTCCATGACGCGGACTTCTGCTTCCAAAAATGGCAGAGTTGCGCGAGTTGTCATCCGGACGCGCGCGCGGACGCCCTGAATTGGGATCTGCTCAACGACGGCATTGGCAATCCCAAGAACACCAAGAGCTTGCTGCTGTCGCACGAGACGCCCCCCGTTATGATTACGGGCATTCGTGAGGATGCCGAGACGGCGGTGCGGGCTGGTTTCAGGTTTATCCAGTTCGTCGAAGCGCCGGATGAAATGGCCGAGCCAGTGGACGCCTACCTGACTGCGCTTCAACCCCTGCCCAGTCCGCGCCTGGCGGACGGCGAGCTTAGTCCCGCGGCCCAGCGGGGTAAGGAAATCTTCGAGCGGGCCAATTGCGCGGAGTGTCATTCGGGCGCTTACTATACCGACGGCCAGCTGCACGACCCAGGTACGGGACCGGATGAGCAAGGCCTTCGTGAATTCGTCACGCCTTACCTGAACGAAGTCTGGCGGACCGGACCCTACCTGTACGACGGCGGCGCCGGGACCATGATGGACGTGCTGACAGGGTTCAATGCGGATGACCAGCACGGCGCGACCTCTGAGCTTACCTCTAGTGAATTGGACGATGTCGCCGAATACATCCTTTCACTCTAAGATCCGCGCGGCGCATAGTATCCAGAAGGGGTTCTCCATGCAGCGCAGCGTATCGCGCTTCATTAGCAAAGACATGGTGCGGACGAGCCTCCGCCGGAAGGCCTTCGCCAAGCACCTGCTTAGTATACCCCCCGGCGATCCGTCGCCGGCCTTGTTTGAGCGGCTGGCGTCATCGGCCAACGAATTGGAGGGGGCCATCGTGTCTCAGATGGTGCTGGGCGGCAGCGAACGGCCGGAGGTCAATGATTCGGCCCTCGCACGAGTGCAATGGCCGTTGACCTGGCTTCGGGGCGATCCATGCAACGGACGCAGCCCCGCGGCGAGCCAGGCCATCGTGATCGCCGGCGCGCCGGTATCTCCCCTGCGGATGGATGGACGGACCGTGGGCATGGTGTATGAAGACGAGGATGCCCTGTACTGTCAGCTCGGCGGCGTGTTGCCGGCGGATGCCAGCGCCTCCCGCGCCACGCAGGCCCGGCAGTTCTTCGAGAACATGGAGACCGCGCTGACATTGGCGGGCATGGAGTTCTGGCACACGGTCCGAACCTGGCTGTACCTCGATCAGCTGCTCCACTGGTACGACGCTTTCAACGGAGTGCGCACCCGCTTTTTTGAGGAGCGCGGCGTGTTTGATCATCTGATTCCCGCCAGCACGGGCATTGGAGCGGCCAATCGCGCCGGGATGGCCCTGATAGGCGATGCCTTGGCGATCAAACCCAAGACGGACCGAATCCGCATTTTCCCGGTGGCGTCGCCCCTGCAATGTCCAGCCATAGACTACAAAAGCTCGTTCAGCCGCGCCGTTGAGATCGACACCCCGGATTGCCGGGAGTTGTATGTCTCGGGCACGGCCTCCATCGCCCCGGACGGCCAGAGCGTTTATTTGGATGATCCCGAGGCCCAGATCGCGCGCACCATGGAAGTGATCAGCGCGATCCTCGCTTCGCGCGAGATGAGTTGGGCCGATTCCACCCGCGCCATCGCCTATTTCAAGGACATGCAGCATCTCGAGCTGTTCCGCGCCTACTGCGGCCAAACCGGCATAAAGGACTTGCCCGCCGCCTGCCTGCATGCGGATGTCTGCCGCGATGAATTGCTTTTCGAGATCGAGGTGGAAACGGCAGTGGGGAAGGGTACTTAGATTCCCGGCGGCCGTTACCGCCAGCCGGAGAAGCGGCGGCTCACGAGCAGATAGATGAAGATCGGGCCACCGATGAGGGTGGTGATAATGCCGATGGGGGTTTCGCCTGGCATGGCTTGGCGGGCGATGATGTCGCAGAAGCATAGGAACCCGCCGCCCGCCACGAGGCTCAACGGCATCAGGAGCCGGTGGCGCGCGCCCACCACGCCGCGTATCGCGTGCGGGACAATGAGCCCCACAAAGCCGATAGGCCCGACCTCGGACACGATGATGGCCGTAAGCAGCGATCCCACCAGAAAGGTGATCAATTGCAGGCGCCGCACGTTCACGCCCCGTCCCGCCGCCAGTTCCTCGCCAAATCCCAGCTGGTCGAATTTGCCGCTTTGCGTCAACAAAACGAGCATGCAGGGGAGCACGCCGATGGACAGCGTAGACACGGGCTGATACCCAAGGACATCGACCCCGCCCATGAGCCAGCGGTCCATGACCACGAGGCGCTCGGGATCCGCGAGGTAGCGCATGAGCATGATGCCGGAATTCGCGAGCATGCCCATGGTCACGCCGGCGAGAAGCAGCACGGTGGGGGCCATGCGCGCGCGGCCCACGGCCAACAGGTAGATCAGCATCACATCGAACAGGGCGAAAAGAAAAGCGAAGACCTGCACGGGGGGCAGGCCGAGGAAGTACAAGTGGACGCCGTAGCCTTGCACGATGATCGTGCCCGTCCACGCGCCCAGCGCGCCCCAACTCGCCACGCCGAGGGTGTAGGGGGTCGCGAGGGGATTGCGGAGCAGCGCCTGAAACGCGCATCCCGCGAGGGCGAGGCCGCTGCCCGCGATGAGCGCGGCCAGGGTGCGCGGCAACCGCTGTTGCAGGATGATGCTAAGGCTCGGCGCATCGGCGTAATCCAGGTCCGCCCGCCATTCGAGAAACGCTTGCCGCAGGCTGACGGGCTCCGCGCCGAGCGCCAAGCTGGCCAGGACCAGTCCCGCGCTGAGCGCCAGCAAGCCCGCGACGAGAATCCCCTGGAACGGCGGCGGCTTCAAGATCCCTCCTCATCCAGGAGTTCGGCCGTCACCAAGGGCGTATGCGTGATAGGATGGTCGCACACGCGGATACGGCTGCCGTAGGCCTTCGTGAGCACCGGTTCCCGCAAGACGCTGGCGGGCGCCCCCACCGCCGCCAGTTCGGCTTCAGGCCCGAGCAAGAGGAGCCGGGCGCAAAACCGCGCCGCCAAGTTCAGGTCGTGCGTCACCACCGCTACGCCGTAGCCGTCGCCCGCAAGCCGCTCCAGCAGGGTGAAAACCTCGATCTGATGGTGAATATCCAGGGCGGAGGTTGGCTCGTCAAGGAGCAACATGGCGGGTTCCTGGGCGAGAATGCTTGCGATGAGCACCCGCTGCCGTTCCCCGCCCGACAGGGTGAAGAAGTCGCGGTCGCGCAAGTGCGTGGTTTCCGTGTCTTGCAAACACCGCTCCGCCACCTCGAGATCGCGCGAACCCAATCCGCTCAAGGGGCTTACATGCGGATAGCGCCCCAGACAAACAACCTCGAAGGCGGTCAGCGCGAAGACGGGATCAACGGACTGAGGCAAGAACGCCAGGATGCGCGCACGCTCCCGGGCCGGGACCTTGTTAGCGGACCGGCCATCCACGAGGACTTGGCCGCGCAACGGGGGAAGCATGCCGGTCAGGACGCGCAGGAGGGTGCTCTTGCCGGAACCGTTCGGCCCGACAATCCCCGCGATTTCTCCCCCGCGAAACGTGGCGTTGACGCCGGTAAACACTTCCCGGCCCGTCTCATAGGCGTAGGCCAAGTTCTTGGCTTCGAGATGGTGAGGTTTCATTGGGGGCTCCCACACGGTTTGGCGGAAGGATGGGGCGGAGGCGCGGGTCTAAAACTACCAGCGCGAATCATTCGCTCTTCGCCTTCTCCGGCAGGTCCACATCGGGATGCAGAATCTCCGCCAGGAGCCGCGCAAGCTCGGCGACGCGGGGGCCGGGGGTCAAGGCGAATTCCTCTTGAATGACGTGAATCCGGCCGTTTTGCACGGCGGGCAACGAGGGCATGGCGTCCCAATCGGCCTTCAACCGTTCCACTTCTTGCTCATCAAGATCCGCCCCAGGCTGAAACTCGAGGATGGCCTCGGGTTCGCGCATGACCAAGCGTTCCTTCGAGGCGCTCACATAGGTGCGGCCCGCGTCGGCGTACACATTGGCGCCTCCAGCGATATCAACCAGCTCCGATACGAAGGAATCGGCGCCCATGGTGGGCAAGTTCTGAAGGTTGCGATCGCTGCGCGCCGAAACGAGAAACACACGGGGCCGGTCCTTGTCGGCCACGGCTTCCCGCACCGCCTCGAGGTCCGCGGCGATCGCTTCGCGCAACGCCTTGGCTTCCGCTTCTCGTCCGAGGGCCTCTCCAATGGTCTCGATCCCGGAGTCGATGGTCGCCAAGCTGTCCATGTCCACGTGGACCGTGGCGATGCCGTTGCGCTGCGCGAATTCCGCCACTTTTTCGTGCCGGCCTTGCAGCATAATCAACTCCGGCCGGAGCCGGGTCATCTTTTCCAAATCGGGATCGATGTAACCGCCCACGGCGGGAATCTCTTCCACTTCTGCCGGATAGTGACAAAATGACGTCCGGCCTATCACCTGGTCTCCGGCCCCAAGGGTAAAAACGGTTTCCGTGATGTTGGGGGCTAAGGTGATCACGCCTTCCCGCCCAGCGGGATTCTCCGGCGCCGGCCCGCATCCCGTGACGAATGCGCAAATATGAACAATGAGTACAAAGATTAAAAAGCGCTGCATCTCAAACACCTGTTCTACCGCCGCCGCGTACGATGAGGGCGCCAGCAGGAATTGTATCCACAAAGAAGGGAGAAAAAGCCAGGCGGGAATAATGCGGGGAAGCGCTTATTCCATACCAACTTTTCTCGCGAAGTTGCCGTATGCACGAGGCCTGTGGGCAGGTCTTCTGGCTCCCGGATCAGCCTACTTGCCGCGCCTTCCCATCCCAGCGTTCGGAACAGTGGCTCATGTGGCGTTCGTCCCCGGTTACAGCAGCGCGTCTGCGACGGACTCTAACCGTACTTCCAAAATACCCACGGCCGATGGGTTCGCTCTGCCTAGGGCGAGCAACACTACCGGGCCCTGGACCGGTCATCTTCCCGATCCTGAGCCATTCCAGTATAGTCTGAAGAAGAAAGACAGTCAATTCAGCGACTTGCGGAAGTCCCTTCGCCGAGGATGAATCTTTCCCAGAATGAGTGAACAGTGCTCGAAATGCTCGATATTGCAATCGGTCACTGCAAGAAGACGGACCTCTTCTTCACTTCTGCAACCGGCTCCAATCGACCGGTGCGCTCTTTCCCTCATCTCAAAATCCTGCTACACTCTTGGGCGACGGGCGGCATGGGGGGCGCCGGTCCGCGCGCTCGGGTTATGGAGAAATCGCGGCGTGTTGACTTGCCGCTTCGCCGCTCGTATCATACGCCCATCCAAGGTAAGCGGGCTAGAAGGGCCGCGCAAACTTCCTCTGTCTGCCTCGCAATAAGGGGCCGGACGCCTTCCAAGACGCGGAACGCCGCGAAAACGAGTTTGGATACGCATTCAGCCGGCCATGGGCCATGTAGTCGCCATAGCCAATCAAAAGGGCGGAGTAGGCAAGACCACCACCGCCATCAATTTAACCGCCTGTCTGGCCGCGGCAGGGCGGAAAGTGTTGCTTGTGGACTCCGATCCCCAAGGCAACGCCACGAGCGGCCTTGGGCATTCAAATCGCGACGAAATCGAGCCCACGCTGTATGAGGTGCTTCTGAATAATACCCCGGCCTCCGCGGCGCTGTTGGACACGCCCGTGGACAATCTGAAGCTGCTGCCCGCCAACAGACAACTGGTGGGGGCGGATGTCGAGTTGGTGGAGCGGGCGAACCGGGAATACCAGTTGCGCAAATGCCTGACCGAGGTGCGAGGTCAGTTTGACCATGTGTTCATTGATTGCCCGCCCAGTCTCAGTTTGCTGACAGTGAATGGACTGACCGCGGCGGAGGGCGTGTTGATCACCATTCAGTGCGAGTATTATGCTTTGGAAGGACTGACGTCCCTGCTGGGCACCATCAAGCAAGTGCGCGATAGTCTCAATTCCGGGCTGAGACTGGAGGGGGTGCTCATGACCATGTACCAACATACCCGGCTCGCGAGAGAAGTAGTCTATGATGTTCGCACGTATTTAGGCGACAAAGTGTATAAGACCGTTATTCCACGTAATGTATCCCTTAGCGAAGCGCCTAGTTTCGGTAAACCGGCCTTTCTGTACGCCCCCCGGTCGGTCGGAGCAAAGGCCTATATCGCCTTGGCGAAAGAGGTAGCCGGCAATGGCTAATACAAAACGCGGCGCCTTGGGCCGTGGGCTGCACGCCCTGATTCCCGAGGAGCGCCAAGACAACAACCATGCGTATCCCCCGGCGGACGGGGCCGAGGCGAGCGGCGCCCGGATTCTCGAACTCGATCCGCAAAGCATTGATCACAACCCCGTCCAACCCCGTAAACACTTTGACGAAGAACACCTGGAAGAGCTGGCGGCCTCCATTAAGCGGGACGGCGTCCAGGAGCCCATCATTGTCCGGCCCAAGGGCGACGGGTACGAACTCGTTAGCGGGGAGCGGCGCGTGCGGGCCGCTGTCATGGCGGAATTGGAGCTGGTTCCCGCGATTTGCCGCGAAGTCTCCGACGAGGAGATGCTCAAATTTGGGCTCATTGAGAATATCCAGCGCGAGGACCTCAACGCGGTGGAGCTGGCCCAAGCGTATCAGCGGCTCATTGACCAGTTCGAGTGGACGCAGGAACGCGTCGCCGAGGAAGTGGGCAAGAAGCGGGCCACGGTGACCAATACCCTCCGGCTGCTCCATTTGCCCCCGAACGTGCAAGAGGAGGTGGCCAACGGCAATTTGTCCATGGGCCACGCGCGGGCGTTGTTGGCGATCGAGGATCCCGCGGTTCAGGCCGAGGTGTGCCGTAAAATCATCGATCAGGGGCTGTCCGTGCGTGCGGCCGAGCGGATTGCCGCGGAAGGCGGTAAGCCTAAGGCCCCCAAGAAACAAACTCCGAAAGACCCCAACATCGCTTCGCTGGAGGATGAGCTGCGGCGCAACCTGGGGACGCGTGTCGCCGTGAAACACGGTAAGAATAACAAAGGCAAAATCGAGATCGAATACTATAACCTGGATGAACTCGAACGCATCCTGGAAGTTATCCGGCCGTAGCGTTGTTCGAACAGCCTTAAAGACGCCGGATCGCGGCATTCACAACCACGGTAGAAAGCTAGGCACACCCCATGCTCGACCTGAAATTCGTGCGCGACAACCCGGAAATCGTCCGCGAAGGCTTGGCCAAGCGGCAGGCAAACGTTAACCTCGACGGCATCCTTGAACTGGACTCCAAGCGCCGTTCCGTGGTTCATGAAATGGAACAGCTCAAGGCCAAGCAGAACACGGCCTCGGAAGAGATCGCCCGTCTGAAAAAGGCTGGGAAGGACGCCTCGGAGGCCGTGGAGGCGATGAAGGAGGTCAGCGCCGAGGTCAAATCCCTCGAGGAACAAGTCCGCGAGGCGGAGAAGGAACTGCGGCAACAGGCCTTGGCCTTGCCGAACCTTCCCGATGAGTCCGCGCCGGTGGGCGAGGATGAGTCCGCCAACCGGATCGAGCGGGAATGGGGCGAGATCCCAGCCTTTGACTTCGAGCCCAAGGATCACGTGGACCTCGGAGAAGCCCTGGGGATTATTGACCTGGAACGCGCGGCGAAGATGGCCCGCTCACGGTTCGCCTTGCTTCGCGGGGCGGGCGCCCAGCTCGAACGGGCCTTGGCCAGCTTCATGCTCGACATCCATACGCAAGAGCATGGGTACACCGAGGTGCTGCCCCCGTTCGCCCTGAACACCGCCAGCATGGAAGCGACCGGCCAGCTCCCTAAGTTCGCGGAGGATCTGTTCCGCTTGGAAGGCCACGATCTCTGGCTGCTGCCCACGGCCGAGGTGGCGTTGGCCAACATGCACCGGGACGAAGTGCTCAAGGACAAGGACCTTCCCCTGCGCTGCACGGCCTATACCCCCTGTTTCCGGTCCGAGGCGGGGTCCTACGGCAAGGACACCCGCGGCATGATCCGCCAGCATCAGTTTGGCAAGGTGGAGCTGTTCGCTTTCACTCGGCCCGAGGAATCGTGGGATGAGCTGGAGACCCTAACGCAGGCCGCCGAGACCATCCTGCGCCGCTTGGGGCTGCCCTACCGGGTGGCGACATTGTGCACCGGCGACATGGGATTCGCCGCGGCCAAGACCTACGATATCGAGGTGTGGCTCCCCGGCCAAGACCGGTACCGGGAAATCAGCTCGTGTTCGAACTGCACCGATTTTCAGGCCCGGCGGGGCGGTATACGGTTCAAACGCGGCAAGAAACCGGAGCTGGTCCACACCTTGAACGGCTCGGGCCTGGCCGTGGGCCGGACGCTCATCGCTTTGCTGGAAAACTACCAGCAAGCGGACGGCAGCGTCCTCATCCCCGATTCGCTCCGCCCTTATATGAACGGACGCGAACGGATTACGCCGCGGTGATTGCTCATGGCTCACTGAATGGAACCACGGATGAACACGGAGCAACACGGATGAGTAATTCCATATCAGACGCTTTTCTCCGAAGTCGAGCATGGTCATCCGTGCGTCCATGCAGTATCGGTTATGATAGATGACATAGCCCAAGCTGTATCGGCCTTGAAGGCGGCGTCCCATGGGGTCGCGCTGACGGGCGCGGGTATATCCGTCGAAAGCGGCATTCCCTCGTTTCGCGACCCCGGCGGATTCTGGACGCGGTATCCGCCCAAGGACTACGCCACGTATTCGGCCTTTCTGCGGGATCCCGTCAAGGTCTGGTCCATGTGGCAAGAGCGCATCGGCTTGCTGCAAGAGAGCAAACCCAACGCGGGCCACATCGCCTTGGCTCAGCTCGAACGGGAAGGGTTCATCCGAGGCGTCATCACGCAAAACGTGGACAACCTCCACCAGCAAGCGGGCAGCCGGAACGTCATTGAATACCACGGCAATGCGCGGCGCATGGTGTGTCTCGACTGCGGCGATGTCCAGCCATTGACGGCCGGGGCCATCCGGACACTGCCGCCCCGTTGTTCGTGCGGCGGGCTGATGAAACCGGGGGTGGTGATGTTTGAGGAAACGATTCCACCCGCCGCTGTCGAGGAAGCGGATCACCTGGCGCGGCGGTGCGGCTGCATGCTGGTCGTGGGAACCTCGGCGCAAGTGTATCCCGCAGCCAGTCTGCCTCATCTGGCCAAGGAACGGGGCGCCACGATTATTGAAGTGAACCTCGAACCCAGCGAACTTACTGGCGCGCTGACGGACGTGTTTTTGGAAGGGACCGCTGGCGAGATTCTGCCGCGGCTGGTCCAGCACGCCGTGCGGACCCACCGGTAACGGGCAGAGGGGCCGTTGCGTCCATCGCGTGGCGTACATCCACCTTGGTCCCCCTTACAAGGGGCAATCCTAAAGCCGCCTTCCAGGCCGCTTATGTGTCGGCAAGATGCCGGCGGTACGCATAATTCGCCCTTTAAAAGGGTTTGCCCGCAGGGCCGGAGGATGTAAACACGCGGAGATCTACCGGCCGTGTGTTCAAGGTGCGACAGGGCGCCGAAGTTTCGTTGACAACGAAAATGGGGTCATGGAGTCCGCCGTGACCGCGCAACGCCGATCGCCGCCCCGCCATTCCCATGGAGGGAATGGTGGGGAGCCTCACTATCTCGGTTACTGCCGCCATTTTTCTGTTTGAACGGAATCGGCAACGCAGGCGAGGGCAAGGCCTATCCTTTCCCTCGCCTGCGTTCTGGCGCGCCCGCTATTCGGTCTGTCCCGCTACCTCGGGCCGTG
>JBKHFO010000119.1:0-10248 GCA_046540175.1 Candidatus Hydrogenedentota bacterium | reverse complement strand
GGGCCATGGCCTCGGTCATGCCCCGCGTGCGGAAGTAGAAGATCACCCGCTCGTGGGGCCCGCCCGTGGTCGAGCCGTGCGTGCATTTCACGTCGTCCGCGAAGATCTCGAGCTGAGGCTTGGTGTCAATGGTGGCGTTTTCGGACAAGAGCATATTGCTGTTGAGCTGATTGGAGTCCGTTTTTTGCGAATCCGGGCGCACCATGATATGACCCGTGAAAACGCCATGGCTCCGCCCATCCAAAACGCCTTTATACCCGATCCAACTCGTGCAGTTCGCCGCAGCGTGGTCGATGCTCGTGTAATTGTCAACCAATTGCTCGTTGTCCGTCAAGTATAGCCCATTGAGCTGACAGTCCGCGCCCTCGCCTTGCAGTTCAACGGAGAGGTCGTGCCGCACAATGCGTCCGCTCAGGGTGATGTTGTGAGACCGAAAGACGCTTCCCTCTTCTTGATAGACGCGAAGTCCGGCCATGTGGAAGGCTTCGGACGCTTCCTCCGTCACTTTGTAGTGATGCATCGTGGCGCCTTCGCCCAGCACCATCTCCGTAACGGCGTTGTTCAGGTACGGGACACTCGCGCCGGCCGCCGGGAAGTGGTTCTCGGCGACACGCAGCTCACTGTTGGCCCCGGCCACCACCAGTATGCGGCCAAACGAGGCCAGAGGCTCCTCGCCAGGCGCGCTGAGATAGAGAAGATGCACCGGCTTCTCCAGTTTCACATCCGCTTCTATGTGAACAAGCGCGCCGTCCTGCAGGAACGCGCTGTTCAAGGCCGTGAACATGTTGGACCGGGCGGTGACATATTTATCCACGTGCGCCCCCAACAAGCCCTCATGCTCCGCCTGCCGGAAGGAGGTTACCGTGACGCCTTCGGGCAATGCCCCGGTCTTGGAAAGCTCAGGCGCGAAGGAGCCGTTCACGAACACCAACTCGGCCGTCGCCTCCTCGGGGAAGCGGCGTTGCTCCAGGGCCGGATCCCCGGCCGGAACGCGCTCCAGGGCCTTGGCCACGGTAAAGGGGGTACGAAGGATGGGCTTGATGCTGGTGAACCGCCAATCCTCTTCTTTATAGTGCGGGAATTCGTGTTCGCGCACCCGGGCGGCGCCGCCCTCGCGAACCTCTTGAAACCAACGGGGCAATTGGACGCCGTCCCGTTGATCCAACTCCGCCATAAAACGGTCCTTTGCATTCTTGGACCCAGTTTGGTCTTCCGTTAATACATTTGTTTGCGTCATTATCCGTCCACACTCCCCGGGGGAGCGCCGAAGCGTTCCCGCCGTTTAACGCGCCGCCAGGGTTCAGGCCGTGGCCGCTTTCGCCTTGAGCCAATCGTAGCCTTTGTCCTCGAGTTCCAACGCCAAGTCCTTGCCGCCCGTGCGCACCAACTTGCCGCCATACATCACGTGGACGTAATCGGGAACCACATAATTCAGCATGCGCTGATAGTGGGTGACAAGAATCATGGTGCGATGGGGGCTCCGCAGCCGGTTGACGCCCTCGGACACGATGCGCAGCGCGTCGATGTCCAGACCAGAGTCCGTCTCGTCCAAGATCGCCAGCTTGGGTTCGAGCACGGCGAGCTGAAGGATCTCGTTCCGCTTCTTCTCGCCGCCGGAGAAGCCCTCGTTCACGGGCCGGTGGGCGAAGCCCGGGTCTATGGCCACACGCTCCATCTTTTCGTGGAGGATTTCCTGAAACTCCATGGCGTCCAACTCGTCCAGGCCATGGCTCTTGCGGATCTCGTTAAGCGCGGCCTGAAGGAAGTAGGCGTTGGTGATGCCCGGGATTTCCGTGGGATATTGAAACGCCATGAACAGGCCAAGCCGCGCGCGTTCCTCGGCGGGCATTTCAAGCAGGTCCTGGCCAAGCAAGAGCACTTCGCCCTCGGTCACTTCGTAGGCCTCGTTCCCGGCCAACACTTGGGCCAAGGTGCTCTTCCCCGATCCGTTCGGTCCCATGATGGCGTGGATCTCGCCCTCGTTTACGGCCAAGTCCACCCCGTGCAATATTTCGGCGCCCTCAACGGACACATGAAGATTCTTTATTTCAAGCAGCATTAACCCACGCTCCCTTCAAGACTAATCTCAAGCAGTTTCGTTGCTTCCACGGCGAATTCCATTGGCAAGTGGTCAAAGACCTCCTTGCAATACCCATTAATGATCATGGAAATGGCGTCCTCGGCCCCGATACCCCGTTGCCGGCAGTAGAAGAGCTGGTCCTCACTGATTTTCGAGGTGGACGCCTCGTGCTCCACGTTCGATGTAGTGTTGCGCACTTCAATATAGGGGAAGGTGTGCGCGCCGCACTTGTCCCCGATGAGCAGCGAGTCGCACTGGGTGTAACTGCGGGCATTGGTGGCCTTGGGCATGGCCCGCACCAACCCGCGATACGTGTTGTTGCCGCGGCCCGCGGAGATCGTCTTGGAGATAACCGTGCTCCGCGTGTTCTTGCCAAGGTGAATCATCTTCGTGCCCGTGTCGGCCTGTTGCCGCTTGTTGCTCAGCGTCACGGAGTAGAACTCGCCAATCGAGTTGTCGCCCTGGAGTACGCAGCTCGGGTACTTCCACGTGATGGCCGACCCGGTCTCGACCTGCGTCCAAGAGATCTTGGAGTAATCTCCGGCGCACTTGCCGCGCTTGGTCACGAAGTTGTAAATACCGCCGCGGCCCTCGTCGTCGCCGAGATACCAATTCTGCACGGTGGAGTAGTTCACCGTGGCGCGATCCTTGGCGTAGACCTCCACCACGGCCGCGTGCAACTGATATTCGTCGCGTTGCGGGGCCGTGCATCCCTCGAGGTAGTTCACGCTTCCGCCTTCCTCCGCCACGATGAGCGTGCGCTCGAACTGGCCGGTTTGGGCCGCGTTAATACGGAAATACGTCGAGAGATCCATCGGGCATTTCACGCCCTTCGGGATGTAACAAAACGATCCGTCGCTAAATACTGCTGAATTGAGCGCGGCGAAGTAGTTATCGTTATACGGCACGACCGAGCCCAAATATTCCTTGACCAGTTCGGGGTGATTGTGCACGGCCTCAGTGAAGGAACAAAAGATGATCCCTTTCTTGGCCAGAATGTCTTTGTGGGTCGTCGCCACCGACACGCTGTCGAACACCGCGTCCACCGCCACGCCCGCCAACGCTTTCCGTTCCTCAATGGGAACGCCAAGCTTCTCAAAGGTGCGAAGTAGCTCGGGATCCACCTCATCCAAGCTCTGGGGGCCGTCCTCCTTTTTCTTGGGGGAGGAGTAATAGCGCTGCGCCTGAAAGTCAATGGGCGGATAGCCTACGTTGGCCCACGTGGGCTCGGGCATCTCAAGCCAATTGCGGTAGGCTTTCAGCCGCCACTCCAACAGCCACTCGGGCTCGTCCTTCTTCGCGGAAATCGCCGCGATGATGTCTTCACTTAGTCCTGGAGGAAAGGTGTCCGATTCGATTTCGGTCACCCATCCCCACTTGTATTCCTTATTTGCCAGCTCGGCAATCTCGCGATTGCTTTGCTCGACGCGGGTGCCCGCGTACTGCGGTTCAGTCTTCGCGCCCTCTGGCGTACTCATATAAGACACTCCTGTACCTGCTAGGTAGTTGCGGTTTTACGCTGTGGTTGGGTTGCGTCGCGGCGGAACTCCTTCTACGAAGCGGGTTCGCGTCGCGCTAGAAACGGTGCGGCTGCGTCATACTAATGATGCGCCTGTTTGCTGAAACATCAGAAGAGAACCCCCTATTCCCGAAAGGAAAAGCGAAAAACAACATAGGGGAACGCATTATAGAATGGGGCGCGGGTTTGTGTCCACTTGGCGATAACTGTTCAGCTGCGCACCGCATACCCTCGGCGAACGTGAAGCCGAAAATGACCGGCAACTCCTGCCAGAAGCTCCTACTCATCGGCCGGACAGGGACAATGAACGGCGCCTTGGTTTGCATCAGCCCGAGCGCGGCGCCGGGGACGGGCGTCGATCCGGCGAGTACACACATAAGACCCGGGACCGGAGGCCGGGGGGAGGTCCTCCAGTCCCGGGCTGGGGAGGGACACGGGTTGAGATTGGGAAGGTCTCAACCCGGGGGGCGCTCTCACAAGAAAAGGCGGGCGAAAACGGATTTGGAGGGCCATGCGCCAAGAGCCCGTTCCTAACTTATTCGCGATCGGCTGTCACGAGTTCGTCTCCCTCGGCAAGCGCGCCGAAACCGCGCACCACTACTTCCTGGCCTTCCTCCAGTCCTTCCTCAATGTGGACATAGTCCTCGTGGCGTTCACCCCTCGTGACAAAGGCTTGCCGCGCTTCTCCGTTGTCCGCGACCCAGACATAGAATTCCCCTTCTTGCTCGATGACCGCCTCACGCGGCACGGCAAGGACATCCTCTTGTTCGGGAAGGTTGAACTCGCCCACGCAGAAAGCGCCCGC
The DNA here is from genome assembly GCA_046540175.1 of Candidatus Hydrogenedentota bacterium. GTDB lineage: Bacteria > Hydrogenedentota > Hydrogenedentia > Hydrogenedentales > SLHB01 > SKRY01. Next base: position 5,844 of record JBKHFO010000119.1, on the reverse strand, counting down.
CTTAATGGCGTGGTCCTCGTTGGGCGCCTGCACCTTAACCTCAAATGTCCGGGTTTGCCGGTCGATGGCTTGGTTGACCGCCACGACCGTTCCTTCGCGGGTCAGGTCATGGGTATCCACGCGCACCTCGACATTAAGGCCGGTTTCCATAATGCCGGCAAACCGCTCGGGGATATGCATCTCCGCTTCAAGCACGTCCAGCGCGGAAATCTTGACGACATCCTGCCCAACGGGGACGTAATCACCGGCTTTCGCGTAACGCCCCGTGATCACGCCGTCATAGGGCGCGCGAACCTCGGTATCCTCGAGTGCTTGCTGGGCTTGGGAAAGACCGGCCTCACCCCGCTCGACCTCGGTCTCGGCCACCGCGATTTCCTCATCGGTAGGTCCGCTTTCGGCAATATTCAGTTGGGCTTCGGCGGATTCCAAGTCCGATTCGGCCGAATCAGCCGCTGCCTGCGCTTCCTCCCACTCCGAATCGCTGATACTACCCCGTTCGTACAGCACCCGCATGCGCTCGCGTTCGTCGGAAGCGCGCTCATAACGCGTACGCGCTTGCCGCACGCGGGCGCGCGCCGACCCGATCTCTTCGTCCCGGCTCCAGGCTCGCAGTTCGGCAAGGCGCGCTTCGGCTGTTTTCAATCCCGCCTCGGCCTCCCGGAGCCTGTTTTCGGCATCCGCTTGCCGCGTCCGGAAGAGTACATCACCCTCCGCGACTGTTTCACCGAGATCTACATTAACCACATCAAGGGTGCCCCGGGACAGGGCGCGCACGCTGGCTTCTTCCTTGGGGATAAGACTGCCGGTTCCCCGAAACGTGCGTTCAAAGTCACGCCGCTCCACCGGCGCAACCTCCACTTCGTGTTCGCGCAGGTTGCCGTTCTCCCCGTCCCCGTTGTCGACGGGTCCCCCCTCGGCGCCGCCGCAGCCGGCCAGAAGCGCGCCGGCAAACAGTATTCCCGCCGTCCAATGAAAAAATCGCGTCATAGTGTTATGTCCTCGTGTGATGGGAGCTACCATGTTTCGCCGTCTTCCAGTTGAACCCCGCGGCGTTGGAGGAGGGTTCCTTCTTTGGCATATAAATCAGTAAGGGCTTGGATATAGTTGACCCGCGCCGTCACTTCGTTTACTTGCGCTTCAATAAGCAGTCGTTGTACTTGGAGCACATCGAGGTGGGTTACCAATCCAACTTCGTAGCGATCCTCCTCGATCCGGAGTTCTTCCTCACGGCTTTCGACGGCTAATTGGTTCGCCTCGATGCTTTGCCAAGCAGCCTGGACGTCATTAAGGGCTTGCCGCACCTCGGTTCGCACCTGTTGCCCTTCATCCAGCAATCGGCGCATGGCCTGCTTGGAAGCGAGTTCGGCCCGCCGATGCCGCGCTTTCTCCGCGCGGTTCAGCAGGGGCACATTCAATTCCAGCCCGACGTTGTAGTCGTAGAAACGCGTCTCGTCCAGATGGCGAAGTCCCCCGCTCAGATCCCCGCCCAGACTGGTCAGCCCGTATTCGGCGGAGAGTTCAAGGTCGGGAAGCCGGGCATCCCGGGCGGCCAACACATCGAGATCGCGTATTTCCGAATCCAATAGTGCTGGGCCAGCCGTTCGCTTTCGAGACGGTCTACATCCACCCGTTGGACCTCGGGTTCATCTTCCGGTTTCAAGGTCCACTCCCACCCCGTGTCCTCGGGGGCGTTCATCAGCCGGAGCAATCCAATTGTGGCGTTGCGAACATCGCCGCGCGCCTGATGCAATTGCGCCTCCCGGGACGCTTTCTCGGCGCGGGCGGAGAGCGCCGCGCCTTCGACGGCCCGGCCGACTTCGACCAAGTCCTCGGTGCGCTCCAACTGTTCCCCGGCGAGTTCGACCGCAAACTCGCGGATGGCAAGCACTTCTTGGGCCAACACCAGCCGCCAATAGGCTTGTTCGGCGCGCGATATGAATTGGAGTAGGAATTCTTCCAGTTCATACGCGCTTTTGGTTGTTTCGTGCTGGGCTTGCCTGATGTTTACCAGGTTCACATCCGTCCCACGGCCCCGAAGAAGGGCCTGGTTGATCCCCACACTCCATTGCCCTTCGTATTCCGTTGGAATGAAGTTGGACTCGGTGCGCGAAAGCCCCCCTGACAAAAAGACCGACGTCCCCGTCGGGAAGTAATTCGACACCCTCAAGTTGCCCTGGCTTACTTCGTTCTCAATATAATCTGGCCGTTGAGGCGCCAATTGCTCGGACATGAAACCCAACGCGCCTGACGTAATCTCCTGTTCGAGGTCCACCTCTCGCGGCGGCTGTCCAACCTGCCGGGAGAGAAAGCCGAGGACACCCGACGCCGCCGTGCGCGGGTCGGAGCCCGGAAGTTGCGTGAGAAGGTCCAAGGGACCGGCGTCTTCACCCATTCCGGGAACACCGGCCGTGCCAAAAGTAAACTGCTGGACGCCTCCGAGTTGATTGCGTTGTTTGCCATAGGAGGCTGTTCCCATGAGTGAGGGATCGAACCTGGCCCGCGCTTGCGGCACGCCGGTAGCCGCCAAACGAGGTCCAAAGCGGACCACGTCCAGGCTTTGGTTATGTCTAAGCGCGGTGAGGATGGCCCCATCCCGCGTCACGGGTATCTCTTCGTCCGGGTCCAGGGTTGGTTCTACTTCCACGGGATCCGTTTCTGTGTCCAGGCGAGGGGCCGGCTCGATCGCGGACGTCTCCGGCGGCGGAGCTTCGCGGGCCACGGGGACATGCGCCGCATGCTCGGGAACGCCGCCTACACTGACGCAGCCCGCCACAAGAATCGCCAGCGCCCCGCTAAGCAGAGCCAGCTTACTCAACCCGGATGTGTGGAAAGGGACCATTAAAACATGCTCCTCTCTAGGTTAACCGCTTCATCCAGCCGCGAGATACAACTTCAATGCCGTACCCGGACATGGCGAAGCGTTTCCCTATTCATTAGTTGCGGCCAGACGGCCCGCGACGCGCCGGAACCATTCGCTGAAGTCATCCATCACGGTGTAAACACAGGGAATAACGAACAGCGTCAGCAGGGTCGCGCTGAACAAGCCTCCAATCACGGCGATGCCCATCGGCGCGCGCATCTCGCCGCCCTCGCCAAACGCCAGCGCCACGGGCGCCATAGCCGCCATTGTGGTGAGGGCGGTCATAAGGATGGGCCGGAGTCTCAGAGGCGCCGCCGTGCGAATGGCCTCGTCCCGCTCCATTCCCGCATCCCGCCGCTGGTTGATGAAGTCCACCAGCAGAATAGCGTTCTTGGAGACGATACCCGTCAACATGATGAAGCCAATAAAGGCCAAGATGTCTAACTGCGCCCCCGTTATCAGGAGAAAACCAATCCCGCCCACTATGGCCATCGGCAGCGACATCAGAACCGTGAAAGGATGAATGAACGACTCGAACTGCGACCCCAGCACCACGTAGATCAGCACGATGGCGATAAACAAGGCTGTCATGAGATAGCCGAAGGATTCCTCCAGCATATCCGCCTCGCCCGTAAGCGCGGCGTCCCAAGCGGGATCCTCGGGGAGGTATTGCTCACTTAGGGCTTCCATGGTCTCTATGCTCTCGCCCAGCGAAACCCCCTCTAGGTTGGCGGATAAGGTAACGGCGTATTGGCGGCCGTAGCGATTGATGCTTTGGGGTCCCACGTCTTCTTCAAAAAGGATCAAGTTAGCCATCTTTATCATTCCGGGTTCGCCATCGCCTTGCATCCCCGGCGCGCCCATGCCAGCAGCGGCCATGCCGCCCCCATCAGCTGCCGGCGAGGGAGCCCCGCCCACAGCGCTAGGGTTGCGCAGGGCCACGTCAAAGAGTTGGTCGGATTCTTGGCGCGCCTGCGGAAAGGCTTGCATGCGAATGTCATATTGCCGGCCCCCCTCGTCGAAGGTGGCCACGTCTTGGCCGCCGAACAGGATGTTAAGGTTCTGGGAAATCGTGGCCACATCCACGCCGATGGCGTTGGCCAAGTCACGGTTAATGGTTACCTGGACTTCGGGGGCTTCCAGGCGCAAGTCGGTGTCGACGTCAACGTAGCCCTCCATGTCACGGAGTTCGTCGGCCATGGCTTGCGCAACCGCGTCCAGTTCGCGAATGTCTGGACCTTGGACAATGTATTCGAGGTCCGCCTGTTGGCCTGGCCCGCCCCCGCCCGCAACGGCGAATGTAATTTGGCGGGCATCCGGAAATTCGCCGGCGGCGCGTTCCCGAAGCAGGCTCAGAACCTCTTCAATGCCTCTATCACGTTCGCGGGCCGGCGTCATCTCTACATAAACCTCTCCCTCGTTCACGGTTTGTCCTTCCCCGCCTAAGGTAGCCACGACCCGCTCAACCTCGGGGATCTCTAGCACCATCTCCTCGATGCGCCGCATGCCGGCGTCCGTCTGGTGAATGGCAGTACCCGGAGGCCATTCAAAACTGACGACGAATTGCCCTTCATCGGCTTGGGTCATGAACCCCACGTTCGCGAAGGGCACAAGTACCAAACCAGCAACAAATACAACCAAGGCGATTACCAGGGTAGCCCAGCGCCTTCGAACCGCCAAGGCTAGCGTGGAGCGGTAAGCTTGCTCGGTCCTTTCAAAGGCCGTCTCCAGCATTCGAAAAACCCGGCCATGCTCGTTTGTATGTTTCAAGAGCCGCGAACAGAGCATCGGCGTCAAAGTAAGGGCGGCCACCAACGATATCGCCACGGCCAAGGCGATGGATAGTCCAAACTCAAAGAAGACCTGCCCGATGATTCCGCCCATAAACGCGACTGGGACAAACACCGTGATAATTGCGCTGGCCGCGGCGATTACGGCCGCGCCCACCTCGGCGGCGCCTTCGCGGGCGGCCTGCATGGCCGATTTGCCTTCCTGTTCGACGTGGCGGAAGATGTTCTCAAGCATCACCACCGCGTCGTCTATCACCAGCCCCATGGCCAGAGCCATGGCCAGCGTGGTGATCATGTTCACCGTGAACCCCATAAAGTAAATGGCAATGAAGCTGCCAAGGATCGCGGTTGGAATGGCCATAATACTGATAAAAGCCATGCGGAAATTGCGCAAGAAAACGAGGATCACAACCGCCGCCAGACAAGCGCCAAAAAAGAGGTCGAATAGTCCATCGCCAATCGCCCGTTCGATATACCGGGCGTTGTCATTGGTAACGGCGAGGGTCATGCCCTCTGGCAGGTCCTCCTGTAACTCCTCCACGGTTTCCCGAATCTCATTCGCCACCGCCACGGTGTTCGCGCCCGCTTGGCGCTGGATGCCCAGGCTTACGCTGGGCCGCCCGTTGAATCGCGCGATGCTGCGCAGAGCCTCGGAACCATCGGTGACAGAGGCGACATCGGACAGCCGTACTATCTTGCCGTCCCCCGAGTGAACCACGAGGTCGCGAAATTCATCGACCGATTCATACTCCCCTTGCACCTTCACCGAGTATTCCTGGTCCGCGTTTTCGATGCGGCCCCCCGGCAGCTCCATGTGCTTGGCCTGGATGGCCCGCGAGACGTCGGTGGGAGACAGGTTGTACGCTTCCAGCGTGGTGGGATCCAGCCATACGCGGATTTGCCGCTCACGGAATCCTTCCAATTGCGCCGAGCCAACGCCGCTCACGGTCTGAAGGCGTTCCCGAATGACATCGTCGGCGTACGTCGCCATCTCTTGGTAATCGCCCTCGCTGCTCAGGGCCACAAACATGATAGGGCCGCCCTCAATGTCCAATTTCTGGACTACGGGCGCCTCGAGATCCCGCGGCAGATCGCGCTGGGCGATGTCGACCTGGTCGCGCACCTCCTGGGCCGCCACATCCACGTCTCGTTCGAGGTCGAACTCCACCACCACTTGCGTTCGTCCTTCGCTGG
>JBKHFO010000118.1:0-10398 GCA_046540175.1 Candidatus Hydrogenedentota bacterium | reverse complement strand
TGAACGTCATTGAGAAACTGGGCGACAAGGCCGAGCGGCTTTTGCCCATGCTTGAGGAAATGGATCCCGGGGATCCCGACGCGCCGGGACGGGCGAACGATTACGTGCACCGTTTACAGCCGTGACGCGGCTCGGAGTGTGAAACTGGCATGAGCACCTAAGCGCCGGATAAGGCAGTGCGCCGGGCGTTTACATCCCCCGGCCCTTCGGGCCACCCCCTTCAAGGGGAATCCGCCCCGTAGCGCCGGCATCTTGCCGGCTAACAGCGCCGTCCAAAAGACTGCGCTGTCTTCTCCCTTTGACGGGGGATAAGGGGGGATGTTGTTCCGTAAAGCGGCGTTCTCATCCAGCGATAGGGGAGAGACCCTTCAATGGACAGGAGCAGGGCAATGAACAAGAGGACGATGGAACGGCGGACCTTCTTGAAGGCCGGCGCGGCGTTGGGCGCAGGGTGGACGGCCCTGTCCTACTCCCGGGTGGCGGGAGCGAACGAGCGGGTGAACCTGGCGTTCATCGGCGTTGGCGGTATGGGCGGCTCGAACCTGGCGATCATATCGGGCCGCCGAAATCCAGATTATGCGCCGCATGCGGAACGGGTTACGGGCGCCCACATCGCGGCGTTGTGTGACGTGGACCTGCGACGGGAAGGCCCGCGTTCTCCGACGCCGGCCGAGGCGTTCGATGCCTATCCGGACGCAGCGAAATACCACGACTATCGCAAGATGCTGGACGAGATGGAGCGGGATATCGACGCCGTCGTGGTGAGCACGCCCAACCACAGTCACGCGCCCGCCAGCGTCACGGCGATGCGGATGGGTAAGCACGTCTATTGCGAGAAGCCGGGCGCGCACTCCGTGTATGAAGCACGCGTGATGGCGGATGTGGCGCGGGAGCAAGGCGTAGCGACGCAGCTCGGAACCCAAGTGCATTCCTCGGAGAATTTCCGGCGCGTGGTCGAGCTGATACAAGCGGGGGCCATCGGCGAAGTCACCGCGTGCCACATCTGGCTGCGGTCCGGTACTCCCTCGACGGGCCGGCCGGTGGATACGCCTTCCGTACCCGCGGACCTGCACTGGGACCTGTGGCTTGGCCCTGCGCCGCGGCGGCCGTACCATCCCACCTACATCCCCACGCAATGGCACCGCTGGTGGGATTTCGGCGGCGGCATTCAGCTCGGAAACATGGGTTGCCACTATATGGACCTGCCGTTCTGGGCGCTGGACCTCCGGCATCCGTCGACGATTGAGGCGGACGGGCCGGAGCCGCACCCCGAAACCGCGCCGGGCCGGCTTCATCTGCGGTGGATTTTTGATCGCGGCGAGGAGAAGCCGCCGATCACGCTTACTTGGACCCACGGCGGCGAACCCCGCGCGGTATTCGCCGAGCAGGACTTTCCGGAGTGGACGTGGGGGGTGTTTGTCGGGGACAAGGGAATGCTGTTGGCGAATTACAGCCAGCATCAGCTCTGGCCGCCGGAAGACTTCGAGGGTTACGAACCGCCCGAGCCCAGCATCCCGCCTTCGGTGGGCCACCGCCAGGAGTGGATCAACGCATGCAAGGGCGAGGGTGAACCGCTCAGCCACTTTGGGTACTCCATGGCCATCAGCGAAACCGTGCTGCTTGGGAACGTGGCGTACCGCAGCGGCCGAAAGTTGGAGTGGAACGCCCAACAGTTTACTATTGATAACGCTCATGAGGCCGAAGGGTTTCTTCAACGGGGCTACCGGCCGGGCTGGACATTGTGAAGGAGAGCGGGGCGGTTACCCTTCCTCCCCATTAAGTAGGAGCATATGAAGATGAACAAGCGAACACTTACCCGCCGGAGCTTTTTGGCGGGGACGGGCGCGGCGCTAACGGGTCTCGCGGTGGGCCCGGCCTTTGCGCAGGACAACGCGCCCCGGCTTTCTCCCATGGAGAAACTGAACATCGCGGGTATCGGCGTGGGTGGACAAGGTCACGGCGATCTCAATCAAATGAGCCAAGAGAACATCGTGGCGTTGTGCGATGTAGACGAGCAACGGGCGGGGGCTTCCTTCAACCGCTGGCCGGACGCGCGGCGGTTTAGCGACTTCCGCCGGATGTTGGACGAGATGGCCAACGACATCGACGCGGTCGTCGTTTCCACGCCGGACCATATTCACGCCGTGGCCGCCCTTGCCGCGATGCAGTTGGGCAAACATGTGTACGTCCAGAAGCCCCTTACCCATTCCATTAGAGAGGCCCGGGCGTTGCGGGACGCCGCGCATAAGTATGGCGTCGTGACGCAAATGGGCAACCAGGGCATGGGGAACGACGGGGTGCGCGAGGCGTGTGAGAGCATCTGGAGCGGCGCCCTTGGCGATGTCCACACCGTTCACCTGTGGACCAACCGCCCCATCTGGCCGCAGGGCATCGATCGCCCCGAGGAAACCCCCAGCGTGCCGGACCATCTCGATTGGGATCTCTGGCTGGGCCCCGCCCCCGAACGGCCTTATCATCCCGCATACTTGCCGTTTACATGGCGGGGCTGGTGGGACTTTGGCACGGGCGCTTTGGGGGATATTGGCGCGCACCAAAACGACTTCTTTATGGCTATGCGGCCGGGAAGCCCCACAAGTGTCGAGGTAGTCCGGCAAGAGGGGATGACGGACGAAACGTTCCCTAATTCCTCCGTGATCCGCTACGAGTTTCCGGCCCGCGACGGCATGGTCCCCTTCACGGCCTATTGGTATGATGGCGGCGAGAAACCGTCCCTTGAGGATCTTCCCGAGGGATTCCCCGCTCAAGTGGTGGAATCGGACGGAGGCACAATCTTTGTTGGCACGGAAGGCACGCGGCCTGGGGAGGCGCGGGAAGGATACGAGGATCCCCCTGAATTGCTTCCGCGATCGCCGGGGCATTATCAAGAATTCATCCAGGCCTGCAAGGGAGGCCCCCGGACGTGGTCCAACTTCGATTACGCCGCTCCCGTGACGGAGACCGTGCTGCTGGGCAACGTGGCGTTGCGCGCGGGCGAGAAGATCGAGTGGGACGGCGAGAAGGTGACCAACATCGACGCCGCCAACGAGTACCTGCACCGGGAGTATCGCGACGGGTGGAGCCTCACGTATTAGAGCGATCACTTGCCGAGTGATCTTCAACGCACTTCGGAGATTGAATTGATGAAACACTTGTTTACGCGGCGCCGCTTCTTGGCGGGCGCCGGAGCGGCGTTGACCGCCGCGCACGCCGCGGTGGTGACGGGCGTGCCCGGTTTCCGGAGAGGATTGCGGAGGGCCCATGCCTACAGCGGTCCCACCAATCCCTACGAAGGCCTTGAGATGCCCGAGAACATGGTGTTGAGCCAGGATGGCAAGGGGACCGTGGGCTTCAAGGACACGGAGAAGCTCCCCTGGGCGCCCGAGTGGCATAAGCACGACCCCGACCGGCCGTGGCCGCCCATCGTGACGCCAGGCGAACCGTGCTGTCCGGATGACGCGGCGTTTGGTCCGCCCGAGGACGCCATCGTGCTGTTCGGAGGATCGGATACGGATAGGTGGGAACCCAACGACTGGATTATCGAAGACGGTGAACTGGTCGCCAACGGCGATAACCTTGTTACCCGCGACGCCTATGGCGACTGCCAGTTGCACGTCGAGTGGTCCGTTCCCGATCCGCCGAGCGCCGAGCGGCCAGGCAACCAGGGCAACAGCGGCGTACGGCTCATGAGCCGCTACGAGATCCAGATCTATGACACGTACAACCTGCGCAGCTATCCCGATGGCGTCGCGGGCGCGGTCTACGGCGAAACGCCTCCCATGGTGCATCCCATGCGGCCGCCGGGCCAGTGGAATGAGTTCGATATCTTCTTCACGGCGCCCGTGTTCGATGGAGACGAGGTGACAAAGCCGGCCACGTTGACGTTGGTGTTCAATGGCATGTTGGCCCATTACAATACGGTGATTCATGGGCCGGTTTCGTACCGCACCATCGCGCCGTACGAGCGCCACGAGCCGAAGGAGCCGTTCTTCCTTGAATACCACGGCAATCCGGTGCGGTTCCGCAACATCTGGATCCGGCCGATGGACGCCCTGAGCAGCCACGCGGCGGTTTAGAGACGAATCGGAATCCGGATAAGGCGCGGCCAACGTTTTCGGAAAGGGTGCGTAAGTATGCAGACAAGATTCACCCGCCGTAGCTTTCTTGGAAGCGCGGCATTGGCGGCGGTTTCGGCACAGGCGGCGGGCGCCCAAGAGCGGCCCAACATCCTCTGGCTGACCAGTGAGGACCTGGGGCCGCATCTCGGATGTTATGGCGATGAATACGCGCACACGCCGCATATCGATGCGTTCGCCGAACGGGCTTTGCGGTATGACGTGTGTTGGTCGGATGCGCCGGTGTGTTCCGCCGCCCGGACTACCCTTATCACCGGCGTCTATCCGCCAAGTTTCGGAGGGCAGCACCACCGCTCCATGGTGAACCTGCCGGATTTTGTACGGATGTATCCCGAGTTCATGCGCGACGCGGGCTATTACTGCACGAACAACGCGAAAGAAGACTACAACGTGCGCAAGCCCGGCGAAGTTTGGGATGCCTCTTCGGGCCAGGCGCACTACCGGGACCGGGAGGAAGGGCAGCCCTTCTTCGCCGTCTTCAACGACACGCAGAGTCATGAAAGCCGCATCCGGAACCGGACGGACCTGCCGCATCACGACCCCGATGAAGCCCCCCTCCCGCCGTATTATCCCGACACGCCAGAAGTCCGGCGCGATTGGGCCCAATACTATCATTCGATCACTCAGATGGATGAATGGTTCGGCGAGAAGCTAGCCGAACTCGAAGACGAGGGGCTGATGGAAGACACCATCGTCTTCTTCTACGGCGACCATGGATCGGGCATGCCCCGCCACAAGCGCTACCCCGCCAACGCGGGTTACCATGTGCCGTTCCTCGTGTATGTCCCCGACAAGTACCGGCATCTGGCTCCGGCGGATTATGAACCCGGCGGTTCGACCCGGCGGCCGGTAGGGTTCGTGGACATGGCCCCCACGCTGCTGAGTCTCGCGGACATCAAGGCCCCGGATTGGATGCAGGGCCGCGCGTTCATGGGGCCTCACGAGGCCGGGCCCCGCGAGCACCTCTTCGGCTTCCGCAACCGCATGGACGAGCGCTACGACATGAGCCGCTCGGTGCGCAACGACCGGTATGTGTACGTGCGGAATTACATGCCCCACCGGCCTCATGGCCAGTATCTGTCCTATATGTTCATCACCGAGACCCTCCCGGTGTGGCGCGATCTGTATCACGAAGGCGAACTGGAGCCGCCCCAGAGCTGCTTCTGGGAGCCGAAACCGCCGGAGGAACTCTTCGATCTCGAAAACGATCCCCACGAGATCAACAATCTCGCGGACTCGGAGGCGCATCAAGCCGTGTTGAACGAACTCCGCGTGGCTCATCGCGAGCACATGCTGGCCACGCGCGACGCCGGTTTTCTGCCGGAGGCCGAGATGCACCGCCGCGCGAAGGGTTCCCCGGCGCCGGTGTGGGAACTCGACGAGGGGACCACCATACACGAGATGGCCCACGACCCGGACCGGTACCCGCTTGAACGCATCCTGGCCACGGCGGAGCTGGCGGCGAGCCATTCCGCCGAGGCCGTGCCGCAGCTTCTGGTTGCGCTTCACGACGATGACCCCGCCATCCGGTACTGGGCGGTGATCGGATTCCTGGTGCGAGGCGAGCGTGCTTTAGAAATGGCGCGTGAGGAGCTGCCGGGCTGTTTAGAGGACGAGAACCCCAGTGTGCGCGTGGCCGCCGCGGAACTGCTCGGGACCCATGGCGATGAAGATGAGGTCGAGGCGGCGGTGGACGCGTTGGGCGAACTGGCGCCGCCCGCGGAGAATGGCGTCTACGTGGCGCTCGAAGCCATGGACGTCATCATCCACCTCGACGCCAAGGCCGAGCGGCTCAGGCCCATGCTCGAAGAGATGGCGTCCGGGGATCCTCGTGCGCCGGGGCGCGTCAACACATCGCTGAGTCTTGGTTTGCCATCCTGAGCCTTAACCTTAAGGGTGGGGCCGTGGCGCCGCCAACCAGGCGGCTATGTTATGTGCCGGCAAGATGCCGGCGATACGAATTGGAGGAACGACTCATGAAACGGACACTCACACGCAGGACATTTTTGGCGGGCGCCGGGGCGGCCGCGGCAAGTCTCACCTTGGGACGCGCCGGCGCCAAGGCGCCGCGGATGTCTCCGCTGGAGAAGCTGAACATCGCCGGCATCGGCGTGGGCGGCCGGGGCGGGGCCAACATGAACGAAATGGCGGGCGAGAACATCGTGGCCCTATGTGACGTGGATGACCATCGCGCTGGCGGGGCGTATGACCGTTGGCCGGACGCCAGGCGCTTTAGCGACTTCCGCAGGATGTTTGACGAGATGGCGAACGAGATCGACGCCGTGGTCATCTCCACGCCCGATCACACCCACGCCGTCGCGGCGCTTGCCGCCATCCAACTCGGTAAACACGTCTACGTGGAAAAGCCGCTCACACACTCCGTTAAAGAAGCGCGTGCGCTGAAGGAAGCCGCGCGTGAACATGGCGTGGTGACGCAGATGGGCAACCAGGGCATGGCGGGCGAAGGGATGCGCCAGACCTGTGAGATCATCTGGAGCGGCGCCATCGGCCAGGTCCATACGGCCCATGTCTGGACCGATCGCCCGGAGGGATGGTGGCCGCAAGGCGTGGGCCGCCCCGAGGACACCCCGGAGGTCCCCGATCATCTCGATTGGGACTTGTGGCTCGGGCCGGCGCCGGAACGCCCCTACAATCCGGCCTATGCGCCACGCAATTGGCGCGGCTTTTGGGAATTCGGCACGTGCGCCTTGGGCGACATGGGGTGTCATAATTTCAATCCCGTGAACATGGCCTTGCAGTTGGGCGCGCCCACGAGTGTGGAGACCGTGCGGCAAGAAGGAATGACAGACGAAAGCGGTCCCACCTCGTGCGTTATCCGTTACGAATTCCCCGCCCGGCGCGGCATGGATCCCGTGACGGTGTACTGGTACGACGGCGTCGAAGCGCCCGAAATCCCGGAAAGCTTGCCGGAGAACACGGAACTGCGGGATCCCGACAACGGTACGATGTTCGAGGGCGCCGGCGGCGTGCTCACGACGGTGGGTTCCGATGGCAACGAACCCCGCCTGTTGCCGGCGGAACAAATGGAAGACTTCGAGCAGCCGCCGGAGCTTTTGCCGCGCTCGCCAGGGCATCACCAAGAGTTCATTCAAGCGTGCAAGGGCGGCCCGCCGCCTCAGTCCAACTTCGAGTACTCATGTCCCTTCACGGAGACGGTGCTATTGGGCAACGTGGCGTTGCGCGCCGAAGAGAGGATCGAATGGGACAGCGAGGCCATGCGCGTGACGAACGTGGAGGAGGCCAACGAATTACTCCACCGCGAGTACCGCGGCGGCTGGAGCTTGACCTGAACGTAATGCTTAGTCCGCCCGAGATTTGTGGATGGTCCGTATCGCCGGCATCCTGTCGGCACTCACGCAGAATTCCCCCTTTGAAGGGGGATCAAGGGGGATGTTCCCCCCCGGCGCAGGCTCCTCATCCGGCGACCAGGAGCAATGGACAGGATTTATGGGATTGACGAGATCACGCGGGACTAACCACAAATCTGGGACGGACTGAGTACCGGCAAGACCGTAAGGAGAACCCTAACAATGACGTATCGTGCGTTATCGCGCCGTTCGTTTCTGAAAGGCGCCGCTGGCGTGGTGGGCGCTGGTTTGATAGGACCGCATATTGCAGTGGGCCGTGTCGAGCGGCTCGCCCCAACCGACCGCTTGAACATCGCGGGCATTGGCGTGGGCGGGCGCGGCGCCAGCGTGCTGGGCTCGTTGTCCAGTGAAAACATCGTGGCGTTGTGCGATGTCGATGACAACCGGGCCGCGAACTCCTATGAGCGCTGGCCGGACGCCGCGCGTTACACGGATTACCGTGTGCTATTCGATGAGATGGCCAGCGACATCGACGCCGTGGCCATCTCCACACCCGACCATACCCACGCCGTGATTGCCTTGGCGGCGATGCAATTGGGCAAGCATGTCTATCTGGAAAAACCCATGGCGCACAGCATTAAGGAGGCGGGCGTGCTGCGGGACGCCGCCAATTACTACGGCGTCGTGACGCAGATGGGCAACCAAGGCATGGCGGGCAACGGCGTGCGCGAAGTCTGCGAATGGATTTGGAGCGGCGCCATCGGCGATGTTCACACGGTGCACGCCTACGATGAGACCACCAATCTCCCGGCCATGCGCGGGGACGGCTATCCGCCGGAAGAGCCGGAGGACATACCCGATCATCTCGACTGGGACCTGTGGCTCGGTCCCGCCCCGCATCGGCCCTACCACTCGACGTATGCGCCGGGCAGATGGCGCGGGTGGTGGGAATTCGGCAACGGGGCCGTGGGAGACATGGGCGTTCACCTGCTGAATCCCGCGAACTGGGCCTTGCAGCTCGGCCACCCCGAAAGCGTCGAGCCGATCCGCCAGGTTGGGTTGACGGAGGAGGGCGCGCCTGAATCTTCCGTGGTGCGCTACAACTTCCCCGCGCGCGCCAACATGGGGCCCGTCACGGTCTATTGGTACGACGGCGACGAGAAGCCCGAGGCGCCCGAGGGGGTTCCCCAGGAAGAGATCGACGGGCAACGCCGGAGTTCGCTTTACATTGGAACCGAAGGCATTCTCATGGGCTACGACCGGGATCCGGCCCGGACGATGCTCTATCCCGATGCGTTGCGCGAGGACCATGACGACCAGCCGCCGGAAATGCTGCCGCGTTCGCCGGGCCATTCTGAAGAGTTTATCCAGGCGTGCAAGGGCGGCCCCAAGCCGATGTCGAACTTCGACTACGCCGCGCCCTATACCCAATGGGTCTTGCTGGGCAACGTGGCGTTGCGCGCGGGCGAGAAGATTGAATGGGACGGCGAGCGGGTGACGAACGAGCAGAGCGCGAACGACTTCTTGCATCGCGAGTACCGCGATGGCTGGGACCTGGATTGGAGGGCGTAATGGTGAAGCGAAACAACGCAGGCGAGGCCACGCGCATGAAGACCGTGGCGGGAATCTTGGCGGCCGGGTTGCTGCTGGCTCTTCCGGCGCAAACCGAGGACTACGGGTGGGAAATCCTGTTCGACGGTTCAGACGTGGACAAGTGGCGCGGCTTCAACCAAGAAGACTTTCCCCACGGCGGATGGGAGATCGTCGAGGGGCAATTGCGCGCCATGGCCGATGGGGACGCCGTTGATATCATTACCCGCGGCATGTACGGCGACTTCGAGTTGTATCTGGAGTGGATGGCTCCACCAGGCGGGCGGGGTAATAGCGGGGTGTTCTATCATGTCACCGAGGAGGCCTCCTCGGTGACGCGCATCGGCCCGGAGATTCAGATCCTCAACGACGAAGATCCCTGGCTGGAAGCGGAGCATTCCGTGTCCGCGCCCAAACGCGCGGCGGCCTCGTTGTTCGCGTTGGCCGCCCCCAACGACAACAAGCGCATGAACCCCGAAGGGGAATACAACACGCTCCGGCTCGTGGTGGAGGATCGGCGCGGCCAAGTCTGGCTCAACGGTCCCAAGGTGTTGGACTACGACTTGGATGACGAAGAAATGCAGGAGCGGATAGCGGACAGCCGTTTCGCGGATCTGCCCCGGTTCGGGCGGGAACCCGAGGGCCACATCGCCCTTCAACATCACGGCGACGAAGTCTGGTTCCGCAACATCTGGATCCGGCGCATCGCGAATTGAGGAGAGGGCGTGGGCAGGGAGATCGAACGAAAATTCTTGGTGAATCCGGTCCTGTGGGAGCCGCCGAATGACAAAGGCCTGCCCATCCGCCAAGGGTATCTCGCCGTGACGGAGAAAAGCGCCGTGCGCGCCCGGGTTATGGGAGAGCAAGGCTACTTAAACATTAAGCGGGCCACGCTGGCGATTAGCCGGGACGAGTACGAATATCTCATACCGGCGCCGGACGCCCATGAAATGCTGGATACGCTATGCCTGGGCCATCTCATCGAGAAGACGCGTTACCTGGTTCCGTATCAGGGGCATACCTGGGAAGTCGATGTCTTCCACGGGGTCAATGAGGGCCTCGTCGTGGCCGAGATCGAGCTGGCGGACCCCAAGGACGAATTCGCCGCGCCTCCTTGGGTGAGCGATGAGGTCTCTCACGATCCCCGTTACCTCAATTCGTCCCTGAGCGAACTGCCTTACACGATGTGGTGAGGGAGGCATTGGGGGCTCCAGGCAGGCTTGCGTAATCGCCGGATAAAGCGGTGTGCGGGGTGTACGAGGGAGAAGAAACCGCTAATGAACGCGAATTCACGCGAACAATCCCGGCCCTTACGAAAGTGGATTCGGTCGTACCGCCGGCATCTT
>JBKHFO010000117.1:0-10508 GCA_046540175.1 Candidatus Hydrogenedentota bacterium | reverse complement strand
GGCGGATACATCGCGGCGGGTTGGCTCTTCCAGCAAGAGAGCGAGGACACCTCGATGCTCGCCGTCAAGACCAATTCACGGGGTAGAGCCCCGGCGTTTTAAGCAAAAGCTTGGCGCTAAAGACAGCCGCTGCGCGAGATTCAACTCAAGTTATTGGCGTAATGGAACGATTTGACTCAGGGGAATGGGGATGGTATTGTCTGCCGATTGCGCCGCTTCTACGCACGCGGGCCGGTGGATGGAGCGCATCACCCCAACCGCTTCAGCCGTGGGTTTTGGAATGGTTGGATTCTAAAGCCACGCGCTACACTGCATATTGGGCAATGATAGCTTGACATACAAGTTGTAGGCCTATATCATACCTTACTGCCGTTCTCTATGGTGCAGTGAACCGTTTTTTAATGGGGTAATGGGGAAGCACTTGCAGAAGGGAGACTATCGTCCTGTGAGTAAGCCACATTCGTTCCTATGGCAAATAGCCGCCACGTTCGTTATTCTGGCCACGGTGGGTTGCGCCCACCAGAGCGATTTCTATCAATTCGATCCGCTGGCCCCGGCCACGGTAGGGTCCAGCGACCTGGAGCCCGTCGAGGTTCGTTCCGTCCGGGAACTTCTGCTGGATGCAGAGGAGGCTTTCGAGACCGCGAATAAGGCCCAGGACGACGGGGATTACGAGACAGCTTATATCCACTATACAGCGATGCTCGAATTGCTCAACCAGGCAGACATCCAACCTTCGATGTTCTACGATTTGCGCGGCGAATTCGACCGCCTCCTTGAGGACGCCTCTGACGAGGACGACATCCATCGGCGGCGCGAAGAAGAGCGGCGCATCATCCGGGAAGCGTATCACCGGGAGCCGCTGGGTGACTTGGATATTCCCTCCCCGTTGCCGCAAGAGGTGCGGGATGAAATAAATGAAATCCAGAACAACTACCCCAGAAACTTCCAGCGCGGTCTGAACCGAAGCGCACGCTACATGCCGTATATCAAGAACGAATTCGCCAAAGCGGGCCTTCCCACGGAGCTGGCATGGCTTGCGATGGTGGAAAGTCAGTTCTGGCCCCGCGCCGTCTCACCTGCCGGGGCGAGCGGCATGTGGCAGTTCATGCGGGCGAGTGGCGAGCGGTTTGACCTGCGGCAGACCCACTATCTCGATGAGCGCCTCAACTGGCAAAAATCCACCCAAGCGGCTGTCGAGTATCTCACCTACCTCTATGAAATGTTCGAAGGCGAATGGCCTCTGGCGGTCTCGGCCTATAATATGGGCGAGGGCGGCATGATGCAGGCCATCGAGATGAACGGTGGCGACCGCGATTTGTGGCGGCTTATCGAAACGCCCCCGGCGTCGAGCCGCATCCGCCGGGAAACCAAGAAGTTTTATCCCAGGCTGCTTGCCACCATCATCGTCGCCAGCAACCCCGAACGGTATGGATTTGAGCGCAATCCGCAAGACCCGATTCCCAAGCGGCGGATCGCCGTTGAGGGAAGCTACGCACTGGCCGAACTCGAACAGGCGGCCGGATTAGACGAAGGCATCCTGAAGGATCTCAATCCAGATCTGCTCCGGGACGTCACGCCCCCCTCAGGCGAATACCGCGTCGCGGTGCCTGCGGAAGAGGAGGAGCGCGTTGAGCTTGCGTTGAATGACCTGGAACCGCGCCAAGCGCCCGCGCCTGACACCCAGCTGGCGTCCGCGTCTGGGGGTTCAAGCGGCGGCGCCACGGGAACCGGCTACCACGAGGTGGGCCGCGGCGAAACGCTTTCGCAGATCGCGCAACACTACGGGGTGTCCACGCAAGAAGTGCTGAGCGCCAATAACTTGGGGAATGCCGATCGTCTGCGCGTTGGCCAACAGCTGACGATCCCCGGCGCGGGCGACGTGACCATGGCGAGCGGCGACGCTGGGCATCACGAGGTGGGCCGCGGCGAGACGTTGTCTCAGATCGCGCAACAGTACAGGGTGTCCACCCAAGAGTTGATGGCGGTCAATAACCTTCAGAATCCGGATCAGGTGCATATTGGCCAAGAGCTGTCGATCCCTGGCGCGGGTGACGTGGCGGTAGCAAGCGCCTCGGGCGGTGGAGATGCCCGCACGTACCGCGTGCGCCGCGGCGATACGCTGTATGAAATCGCTCAGCGCGAGGGGGCGTCGATTGCCGATCTGCAGGCATGGAACAACATGGGACGGGGCGACCGCATCACGGTGGGCGAAGTTTTGCAGGTATCCACGCCGGGCGAAGGGGAGCGCATTCATGTCGTGGAGAGCGGAGAAAGCCCCGGCGCCATCGCCGCGCGATACGATGTGGCTGTGAATGATCTCCTTGAATGGAACGGCCTCGGGCGAAACTCCGTCATCCGGCCCGGCGATGAACTCGCCATCCGCGGCGGAAGCGGCGGTGGAAGGGACAGTGGTGGAGGCGGCGGCCTCCAGGAGTTGGTTCATACAGTGGAGCAGGGCGAAACCCCCTCGGCTATCGCAGCCCAGTACAATGTTTCCCTGGATGACTTTCTGGAATGGAATGACCTTGGCAGGCAATCCACCATCGGCATTGGCGATGAACTTGTTGTCCGCGTGAACCACGAGGACATGAACGAAGAAACGTTGGCAAGAGTCGAAGCCGAGGCCGAGGGCCTGGACAACCGGAATGGCGAAAGGGTCATCCACGTGGTGTCGCAAGGCCAAAACCCAACCACCATCGCCCGCCGCTACGGGGTTGCCCTGAGCGATCTCTTCCAGTGGAACGATTGGGAGCAAGGAAACGCCCCAATTCTGCACGTGGGGAACGAGGTGGTCGTTTACACGGAGTGAGTCAAACCGCAGGGGGGACTGAGACGGGGGGCTCCACGGCCCCTCCCCCGCCTCCAGGTAGAACGCATATGAGGCCTGTGTGTTGCGCTGTCACCTCTGCGCAAGATTCAGGCCTCTTTTGCTTTTTGCTTCCAACGATGCAGAGGGGCTAAAGCGGCTAGCGGCCGGCCTTCGTGGTATGTGAATAAGGCCGGCGTCTGTTTTGTTTCGCGAACAAGTGCAAGAATACAGGATGGATACCAATGAAATACGACTATGATCTCGCCGTAATTGGCCTTGGACCGGCTGGCATGGCGGTTTCCGTGATGGGGGCCGAGATGGGACTCAAGGTTTGCGGCATTGAGGCGCACAAACTGGGCGGCGAATGCATGAATGTGGGTTGCATCCCGAGCAAGGCCTTGTTGCGCTCCGCCAAGGCTCGGCATTTAACCACAAAATTCGCCGAATACGGACTGACTCCCTTGGCGGAACCCGCGGTTCAAGATGCGTTCCCTCGCATACACAATCACCTCCAATATATTAATGAGCAGAAGACTGCGTCGATGTTCAATAAGGTGGAGCTGGTGCTTGGCGAGGGAAAAGCCTCTTTCGTGGACCCGCATACCTTGGCGGTGGGGGATCGGCGGGTCACCGCCAAACGGATTTTCATTTGCGCGGGCACCCGGCCCGCCGTGCCGCCCATCGAGGGTATGGAAACCGTCAAGCCCCTAACGAACGAAACCATGTTCAATCTGGAGAAGGTCCCAGACTCGCTCATCGTCATTGGCAGCGGCGCCATCGCGTGCGAAATGGCGCAGGCGTTCGCCCGGCTGGGGTGCCGGGTTACGATGGTGAAGCGGGGTAGGGGGCTTTTATGGCGGGAAGATGGCGAAGCCGCCGGCCTCCTTGAAGAGGTCTTCGCGAACGAAGGCATTGAACTCCGCCGCAACCGGACGATGACGAAGGTTGAACGGGTCGATGGCGGCGTGACGCTGCACACCAAGGAGGACGGCCCGCTTCATGCCCAGGAACTCCTTTCCGCGACCGGCCGCCGGATGGATTTCGGCCCCATGAATCTCGACGCGGCGGGCATCCGCTATTCGGACAAGGGCATCGAAGTCAACAAGTACCTTCAAACCAGCCAGAAGAACATATTCGCCGCCGGGGATTGCAACGGTTATGTCCAGTTGTCGCACTCGGCAATGCATCAAGGCATGCTGGCCCTGATGAACGCCATGATGTTCTGGCCTCTGAAACGGGATTTTCGTTCGTATGTGACGCCTTGGACAGTGTTCACGGAACCCCAGATCTCGCACGTGGGACCTCGCGAGTCCGAGTTGAGGGAACGCGGCGTGCGCTACGAAACAGTGGTGGTGCGCCACGAGGATTACGGCGCGGCGATCGCCGAGAACTTGGGCCGGGGCTTCGTGAAAGTCCATGTCAGTCCTGGCGGCCGGATTTACGCGGCGACGGTCGTGGGAGAAGGCAGCGGAGAGATGATCAACGAATGGGCGCTAGCCATTCAGGAACGCATCCCCATGTACCGCATCATGCTGTTGCAGCATTCCTTCCCCACGATGTCGTTCCTCAACAAGCGCGTCTCCGAGAACTGGATGATGAACCGCATGCAATCCTCCACCTTGCGCCGTCTGGCCCAATTCTTCTATCGGTTGTAGCGATGGAGCGTGAACGTTGACCCGATTGGGGGCTTTTGACTTATGGGCGCTCGCTCCGTTAAAATCTGATTGTGAGAAGGGGCGGCATAGCCAAAATGGTAAGGCAGAGGCCTGCAAAGCCTTGTACTCCCGGTTCGAGTCCGGGTGCCGCCTCCAGCCTTTCTTACACCAACGCTTGGTTTGGGGCAAGGGTGCGTGGGGCTTGTTGGCATCACTCCAGGGCGAGTGGTGGAAGTGGTATACACGGCGGACTTAAAATCCGCTGCCCGAATGGGATTGGGGGTTCAAGTCCCCCCTCGCCCACCACACCTCGCAACTCCGGTATCCCTTGGGAGTGGATATGGCCCACATATTGATCCTTGAAGACGACCGAAAAACGGCGGAGTTCGTTAGCCAACGCCTCCGGAGCGCGGGGTATGAGTGCACGTGGGAACGCTCAGGGAAGGAGGGGATGGAGCACATCAAAAGCGCTCCCCCTGATCTCATTGTGCTCGACATCATGTTGCCCGGCATGTCAGGCTTCGAGGTATGCCGGCAATTGCGCCGCGACCCCGATTACTACGCCATCCCCGTTCTCGTGCTTTCCGCCATGAGCGGCGAGGAAGAGATGAAACACGGCTTGGCGCAGGGCGCGGACGACTACGTGTGCAAACCCTTCGACGTCAACAATCTCATCCAGCGGATCGAAGCTCTTCTGCGTTCCGGCAGCGACGCCCAAGTCACCGACCCTCTCACCTCCCTCCCCGGCGCCGTCTACACAAAACGGGAATTGCAGCGGCGAATTTGCGACCAGACAAAGTTCGCGGTGGCGTACGCGGAATTGCCTTCCCTGCGCGACTTCGCCCAACGATGCGGCGGGAAAGCCCGCACGTTGGCCATTACGCGGCTGAGTCAACATCTGGCGAAGGCTGGCGAAACCGTTCCGGGTTTTTTCGTGGGCCACATGGGAGGCGGTCATTTCGTGTGCCTCATGCCGCCCGAGAATGCCCAAGTCTTCTGCGAAACCGCCATGCACCAATGGCGCAAGAACCTTGAGACGTTGTACTCGGACTTGGGACGCCACGGGAGTTACCAGGAAGCGATAAACCATCAAGACAGCCCGAAAGGCGCGCCGTTGCTCGACATCATGTTTTGTGTGACATTCCAGCACAAAAGCACGTTCATATCGCCCCAGCAAGTCTTCGAAGTGCTCAGTCAAATCCGGAACATGGCGCAAGCAAGCCGCAAAGGCGCTGGCATCTACATGGACCGCCGCGCCGCCTTGGAAGAAAAATGACTCGCGCTTGCTTCTCCCGTCTCCCCCCTCGCACAGCAGGCATCCCTCCCAAGCGGCATCCATAACCTGCCAAAGGCTTAGCGAGGGTCGCATCTTCTCCATCCGCTATGCTATCATCCTCTCCAGTTAAAGGGGGCTTCCGCGGGCCCACGCCCGTCCAGGGCGCTACCGGCTGTGGTTAAGGGATAGCCGCACGTTTTCACGATTTGCCGACGAGGATACCATCATGCGTGTATTGACCGGGCTTTCACTCATTGCTTTCATGACGTTGCTTCTCCCATTGGCGGGATGTCAACATCCGCCCTGGCAACAAGGCCAGCAAGTTGGCGGCGTGGAGTCTGATGACGAATCCGACGACTACGAGGCGCCGCACCCAGGCCTGAGCCTTGCGCCTGAGCAGCCCTTCCGCGATGTGCCCGTTCCCCGCGGGCTTAGTTACGATGGAGAGCGCAGCTTCATCTACGAAAGAGCCGGCCTGGAAGTGGGCGAGGCGGTCTACACTACGCGGCATTCCGTGAATGAACTGGTCGAGTTTTTTGTCCGCGAGTGCGCGGCGGCCGGGTGGAGCCTTGCCAACCGGCTACAAGGAGAAGGCGCGGAGTTGGCGTTTGAACAGAGTGAACGCGAGCTTCGGATCGCCATACGCGACGGGGGATTCTTCCAAGGACGCCATGTGTTTCTCCGTGTCACGCCGAGGGATTCATGAAGACTCGGGTTTGTTGGCTTGGGTTGGTTGTGGTCCTGAGCGTGACAGGATGCGCCGGTCAAAATTTGAGACGGGATTGGCGCTCCTCTATCCCTGGCGGACCAGTCGGCGCGGAAGCAGAAATTGAGGCGATTCTCGCTGAAGTGCAATGGGGGATGCAGGAGCGCCGGAAGTCCCGGGTGTTGACCCATGTGTCGCGCAATTACCGCGATTCCGCGGGGCGGACCTACACCGATTTATACGCCTATTTGGACGAGATCTTTACCCGCTACCGCAACATCCGGATTCAACGGAGCCGCCCGCGCATCTTGGTATTAGGCGATCACGCTCATTCCGTTGAGCGCTTCACGACAACAGCGGAACCCACGAACCCGCAGGCCACTCCGCCTTTGGAGTTTCAGGGGGAAGTTATGGCGCTTTTTCGCCGCGAGGATGGGGCTTGGAAGATCACCTCGTGGGACTTACCTTAACCTTACGGACATGCAAGGACGCGCAAGCGGATACCGGGCGTGTTTGAAGAATAGCGCTACAAAAATCAACGAGGAGATTACGGCGGTCAATGGCTTTGGAAAAGCGACGGAAACGCAAGAAGCGGGGGGACATGTACTTCGCTCCCACCCAACAGCAAGAAGAAAGCAGCGGATCGGAATGGAGCGCATGGCTGCGGCATATCCGGGAAAACCCATTACTGTACATCGCTGCGGTGGTTTTCATCCTCGTCGCCGCGATGGCGGGGGTGTTGTACCGAGTCAACGTGCATGCCCAACAAGCGCAAGTGGTAAGTGAATACGCCCGCGTAATGCAAACCGAGGATCCCGCTGTCCGGGCAACCGAACTCCAGCAGTTGGCCAGCGAAGCGCGTGGATTGCGCGAAGAGATTCTGTACATGGCGGCGGAGTCAGCCTTTGATGCGGGGGAGTACGAGCAAGCCGGCGAGCTGTTTCAGCAACTCAGACAAGACTATCCCGACGGCGAGTTCACGCCTTTCGCGGTAGAGGCGTTGGGCAATCTCGCCGAGGAAGAGGAGGATTACGAGGAGGCGCTGCGTCTGTACGAAGAAGTTGTCGAGCTGTGGCCCGAAACCTTGCCCGGCAAACGCGCTTATTACGCCATGGGCCGGGTTCACGAACAACAGGGCGCCATTGAAGAAGCGGTCGCGGCTTATGAGGAGCAAACCGCTATCTTCCCGGGCTCCAATCAGGCCCGCGAGGCGCGAACCGCGCTCACGCGCCTTGATGTGGAGCACCCAGAGGAAGTGCCTGACGACCTTGTGGAAGAAACGCCGGTTGAGGATGATATGGAGCCCACGCCCCCCACGGCTGGAGATCAACCCATGATGGCGCCCCCGGGAGGCGCACAATCCGGCGATGCGCCCCCTCCGGCTCCGCCAATGGAAGGCGCGCCCACCACGCCGCCCGAGGCGCAAGACGCGCCGCCGATGGATGTGCAGCCCGCGCCCGAGGGGGAGGCCGAAATCGATCCCGAGGCGGAGACGCCGCAGGAGGGCGAGCCCATGGAGATCGAGATCGACCCCGAACAAGTTCCGGCTGATGAGGACGCGGCCGGTCCGGATGAGCCGTTGGAGATGGACGTGGAAAGTCCGGAGGAAGGCGAAGACAGCGACGCAAGCGACGAAGCGGCGGACAATTAGTACAGTATCGAGTCCCCTTCCCGGAGTGGCGGGGTTTACGGGCCAGGACGGAGAAGTTGTCTCCGAAACCTGGCCCGGTTCATGGTGGTCAGATTGAATTGAACGGGCCGCAAGGGACGCCTCCTAGCTCCGCCTTCCAGGCGGCAAGGCGCCCTATGCGGCATCGCCGATTCTTGCGAACGAAATGGTGGAGGTTGTAGGGAGATAGGAAGTATGGAGCTGCCACGGTGGAGAAAATGCTTGGCTGGCGCGCTATGTTGCGCCTTCCTCGGCGCCTATGCGGAGGAAGCGGGCGGCCAGCCCCGTAGTGAAGATCGTGCTGAATACCCAGGCCCCATCCTCGTTCCAACTGATGAACGGGAGGAGGAACCGGGGGAGCAGCTCCCCTCAAACGCCGGCATTGACGCCGAGGACCTCCCCGCTCCACCCCCTGCCGGCACGGAGGCGTCAGAGGACAACCCTCTCGGCCGCCTCCCCCCTGCCGCGGAGACGGAATATCAGGACGACATCCAACGCCTGTTGGAGGAGGAGCGGATCGATCTCGACCTGTTTTACCGGGTAATGGAAGACGACGGCGACGTTCCCCGCCTTCCCATGTCGGTCCAGGAATGCGTCCGCATGGCGCTTGACCGCAACGACGACATCATCGTCGCGTCGCACGAGCCCCTGCTCTCCGAAACGGACGTCTTTGCGGCGCACGGTGAATTCGATCCCGTGGCCAGTAGCAGCATCACCTACACGCTTTCGGAGGAGTCGGCCCCTTCCGACGTGGCGACTTTTGCGGGCGTTCAAGACACCGAGGCCCAACGAACCCAGTCCTCCTACTCGCTCTCGGGCCTCCTCCGATGGGGGACCCGCTACGA
Organism: Candidatus Hydrogenedentota bacterium; assembly: GCA_046540175.1. GTDB lineage: Bacteria > Hydrogenedentota > Hydrogenedentia > Hydrogenedentales > SLHB01 > SKRY01. The sequence continues at coordinate 1,545 of JBKHFO010000117.1, read as the reverse complement.
CGTTGCGTTCAACCTGAACAAGGATCACGGCACATTCACCCAATTTCGCGACGAATGGAGCGGCGGACTCAACCTCAGCCTAACCCAACCCCTATTGCAAGGCCGCGGCCAGGATATCACCACCACCCGCATCCAACTCGCCGAGAAAGGCCGCGAGGCCTCCCGGGAACAACTCATGAGCCAAGTGCTCACGACGGTCGCGGAGGTTGTGGACGCGTACTGGGATGTGGTGGCGGCCGAAGCCACCGTGGAAGTTCGCGAGGAGAGCGTGGAAAACGCAGAGCGGCTCGTTGAGATGAGCAAACAGCGCTTTGAGATCGGCGAGGCCGCGTCCATCGACGTCTTGCAGGCCCGTTCCGGCGTGGCGGCGCGGCAAGGCGACCTTATATCCGCGCGCGCGCAACTGCGCGACGCCGAGGATCGGCTCAAACAGCTCATGAGCTTGCGGGACAACGAATACCTCGCCCAGGCCGGCATCCAGCCCGTGGACGAGCCGTCGCTGTTCGAGCCCGAGTTCGACGAACACGCCAGCGTCCAGCGCGCGCTCGCCAACCGGCCCGAAATCCAAGCCGCCCAACTCGAAATCGAATCCGCCGAAATCGAGCAGCGCCAGGCCGCGGACGAGATGCACCCCGAACTGGACGCCACAGGGACGGTCTCCGCCGGCGGACGGGAGGAGTCCATAAGCGGTGTGTTCGAGGGGACCGCCGAGCGGGCCGACCGCTCGTACAACGTCGGAGTTCAAGGGTCGGTGCCCATCCCCAACCGCGCCGCGCGGGGTAACTATCAGCGCTCGCGTATCAGCACCCGCCAAGCCGAGGACCGGCTCCGGCGAACCCAGCATGAACTCATGCTCAGCGTTCGTCTGGCCATCCGGGCTGTGGAAACCGCCCGCGTCATGGTGGAAAGCAGCCGGCAAACCCGCCGCCTTCAGGAGGCCAACGTGGCCGCCGAGGAAAAACGGCTCGAGCTAGGGACTACCACCAGCTACCGGGTGCTCGAAGTACAGGAAGACCTTACCGAGGCGCAGGTACAAGAAGTGCAAGCCATGGCCAACTTTGAACAAGCATTGACGGAGTTACGTCAAGCCGAGGGCATATTACTGCAAGACCTGGGCGTCGAATTCGACATGCCTGAATCCGCCAAACCCACGGTCCCCTTCCTCCGCAGCGTCATGCCGGTCCGGGTCACCGACTAAACCCAGGCGCGGCTGATCGCGGCTCGCGGGGGAGGCCTTTACTCCGTAGCGCCGGCCAGAAGATTGGGCGTACCCCAATCGCCGGATAGGGACGCTATTCCCGTGTGTTTACATCCCCCTTGATCCCCCTTCAAAGGGGAATTATGCGCCTCCAGCACCCACATCGGGTAAGCCGTTATTCACCTAACAGGTGAGTTGATCAATTCCCCCTTGGAAGGGGGTGGCCCGAAGGGCCGGGGGATGTAACCACCCCGCTACCTCCTTACCCGGCGATTGGGGGCGTAATAAGTGGTCGCCGCACACGGACGTGAGGCGTTACAGCAGTGCAGGGATCATGGGAACAGCTC
>JBKHFO010000116.1:0-10533 GCA_046540175.1 Candidatus Hydrogenedentota bacterium | reverse complement strand
CGTTTCCAACAACGCAGGGGTTGCTATAATTAAACTCAAAAGCAGTGAAAACACAATTCATATAACTTTTTGGAAAGGAAAAGCTGGGTCCACTTGGCCGGCGCGGGCTGCGGAATAACGATTATGACATCATCTCATCACAATATCCACGAGCCCGCAAACCTGCGCGACGCCGCGCGGATCGCTGCGGTACTCGCCAAGAGCCCCGTCAGCTACAAGCCGTTTCACCGCGCCGTCCGGGCCGCTCAAAACCATGGGCTCACGCTGGGACGTCTTTTCGCGCTGCCGCTAGAGGAGCTTGCCCGCCTTCCGGAAATGACGTGCAGTTCCATGGCGCGAATGACCCAGGTGATCGCGGGATGCGCCGAAGAGCGGGTGGAGGAGATGGAACAACGGCTCCGGGAGCTTACAGAAGCCAATGTGAGCGTACGCACCGCTTGGGATGAGGCCTATCCCCCTGCGCTACGGGACAACCTTGGGATGTATGCTCCGCCCTTGTTGTTTCTCGTGGGCGATGAGAAAGTGCTGAATCAGCCGGGGCTGGGCATCGTGGGGACAACAAAGCCCGCGCCACTGACAGTAGATATCGCCGGGGACTGCGCGGGGGTGGCGGTGGAGGCGGGGTACGCCGTGGTCAGCGGAGGCGCCGTGGGCGTGGACCAAATAGCCCAGCAAGGCGCCAGGCTCTCCGATGGCGGGGTGCTTCAGGTCTTGCCCAAAGGGCTTTGCCCGCCCGTGGACCACGGCTACGAAGCCGTCCCGAATGAACTCACTGTAACTCCCTACCTACCGAATGAGGCGTGGGCGCCGTATCGCGCCATAAACCGGAATGACATCATCGCCTCCTTTTCACGAGCCGTATGCGCCCTGGAACCCCGACGCAACGAAGGCGCCGCGCGAACAGCGCGGGTGGCGTTGGACCAAGGGAAATCAGCCTGGGTCTACCCGCACACAGGGAGTGGACCTGCCGAGCTGCACAAGCTGGGCGCTCAACATTTGCCGGTAATGGCCGATGATTCACTCGATGACGAGCGTTTTCAAGCGCAACTCGCGGCGCCCCCCACCCCCCAGCCTCCCACGCGCATGCAAGGCGAGCTGTTCTAAGGGCGCATCTTGCCCGTTGGGCTGTCCAGTGCGTTAGCGCCCTTGAATTCCCTTGCCGCCGATGCGGAAATCAATGGTGTGCATCCGGGTCTGAGATAGCCGCTGGATGGGGCGCAATGGCCGCAGGAGGGGTTTGTGCTCTTTCCGCTCGACGGCTTCGTGGGGAATGGATACCCCGTGATCCACGAAGCCGCCTTCGTCTTGCGTGTTACGCACGACTTCAGCGGCGATGGGACGCGCCAAGGGTTCCTCGAACTCGTCGTCGCGCATGAGCTGGATTCGTACTTCCGTGCCGGGCGGCAAGTCCTCCAGCATTCGAATGCGCAATCCGTACGGGGACACGTCAAGCGCCACGCCGTGCAATTTCATCTCCGGCATCTCGCGGGGCCAGACCAGGCAGGGCCGGAATATCTGCGTGCGGCGCGCGATTCGCCTGCCCCGCCACAGCGACTTTCGGTCTGGCGACAAAAACATATCGTCGGGCACGATACCTTGCTCCTTTCAGCCGTGTGGCCGCTTAAACCTCATCGAACGTTCCCTTATGATACACTAGAGCAGCCTCGAAAGACGATTTCAGAACAAGGCCTGCATGACATTGGACCGGACACGAAAGGCTATATGGCGTTTCCACGATTGCTTATTCTAGGCGCCGCCGCTTGCGCGGCATGTCTTGCGAGTCTTCCCCTAGGAGCGGAAGGATGGTTCAGCCGCGGCGCGCCCGGCCCCGAGGAATTGTACGGCGATCTCGCGGCGGTGACACTGGAGAGCGAGACCGAGCACACGAAATGGGCGGAGACACTGCCGGGGGATCCCTTGCGCGTCGTGTTCATTGTCCCGCGGCCGGCGGCGCGAGACGTGGTGGAAATCGCTCAGCGTATTCCAATTAGCTACTCGGTGGTCCCCCTGTGGCGGCCGGACGCCGTCTCGCCCCCGTCCGAAGCCGAGGCCGCGAATTACGCCGCGCTTCAGCAAGACCAACGTATCGGCGAGTTTCTTGACGGCCTGAACGCGCCTCTTGATGTAATCGTTGTAGGCAACGTGGAGCTTGCCGCCCTGCCGGCGGGATACGGCGACGGGGTTCGCCAACGCGTCCGCGAGGGCGCCGGCTTGGTGTGGTTCCATCATGGCTCCGGGGACTCCCGTGCGCCGGTCCTGTTGGGCGATGATTACGAGAGCGCTTCCGCGCCCACTTGGGTTACGTCAGGAATCGGAGAAGAATTTACCCCGGAATGGGCGGACGGTTTCCCTTTTCTCAGGACGGGCTCCTTTGGGGACGGCCGGGTCGCCGAATTCGCCTACGATCGGGAGGCCGCAAAAACGCACTTCGTGCTTCCCGCGCTCACCAACCCCCAATCGGCGCGCCTTCCCCACTTCGATACGTACCTTTCCCTTGTGGGACGCGTCCTGCTGTGGGCGGCGGATCGCGAGCCCGAGGTAACCATTGCCTCGGTGGAATCAACGGGGCCAGAAGGCCCGGACGAACTCGAAGCGCCGCCGGATCTTCCCGAACCCTTTCTTCAACGCATGCGGGACGCCTCCTTGGGTCAAGTATTCCGGCCCTACAGGCTGCGCCTGTCCGAACCCGCTCCCCGCGATTACAATGTCACCGTCCAGATACGCTCGCCGGCGCGGGAACGCGCCATTCTCCACGAGTACAGCGGGCGTTTGGTTGAGGGAAGCCAAGCGTATCCCTTCTATCTTAACGTGGGGCCAGGCGAGTATCTCGTGGACATATGGCTCCGCTACCGCGATCGCACTGTTCTGTGGCACACCGAGGCCATCGAATTGGAGGGATGGCCTGATATCAGCAACGTGGCCTTCTCCAAGAACACGCTGCAGCCCCACGACACCTTGGATGTCACACTGAATACGCGCCCCGATTTCCACAATCCCCGGCCTCAAACCATCTACGCTAGGGCCATTGACAATTATGGGCGGCGGGTCGCGGAGCAGTACACCCCAGTTGGACCCGATGGCGGCCGGGTGGAGTTTGATCTAAGTTTCGCCGATCTCATAGGTCCCGTGGTTAAGATTGAGATCTTCGCTGTTGCCCAGGAAAGGGGGCCTTTCGCGGAATACGAGTTGCAGCATGCCGCCTACCGCCATGGCTACTTGCCCGTCAGCCACCGGCTTGATCGCAGGGAGTTCAGTCTGGCTGTGCGGGGTTCGGGCGGCGCCGAGTACAACCTGCAGCATTGGAACCGCGTGCTCAGGGATCATGGCGTGGACACCCTCTACACCCCTGACGGTGAAGGGCCTAGCTTCTTCGTGAAGGACAAGGGGCTTCGCCAACTTCGCACGCTTACCAACCACCGGCCCGAAAGCGTGAACGCGGAAGGCGAACGGGTTCCCTGCATCTCGGAAGCGGCGTATCATCAGGCCCAACACCAACGGCTACATCATGAAGCGACAGCGCCGTGGGATGCCGGTCCTCCCCACTACTCGCTTGGCCACGACAACCGGCTCAACAGCGAAGAAGGCCAGGACGCCTGTCTGTGCACGCATTGTACAGCGGCTTTTCAAGCCTGGCTGGGCGACCGCAAAGGCTCGCTTGATGCCCTGAACGCAGCATGGAACACCGAGTACGCGGAGTGGAGCGAGGTAGAGCCGCTGGATATCGAGACCGCTATAGAGGAAGAGAGGCCCGCCCCGTGGATTGCCCATCGCTTGTTCATGGAAGAGCGCTTTTCCGCCGTGCATGGCAGGGATATGGGGCTTTTGGAGGAACTCTTCCCCACGGTTCACGCCGGCATTAGTCTGAGCCATTCCCCCTCCCCCTTCAGCGGTCTGAATCTGGACGCGCTCAGCCGCGGCTTAAGCTGGATCTCCGTGCCTCCGGAACCCACCGCCATGGCGCCGCTGCGCTCCCGCCGCCGCCTAGACGCGTACTGGTCGTTATCGTATAACGGTCCGAAAAGCCTGGAACACGGGTTATCCCACGCGCGGTGGCTCATTTGGCGCGCAGCACTAAACGGTTTTCGTGGTATTGTCTGGGATAACGCCCTGGATCCTTCTGACGCCGGCGGGTTGCCAGAGGCCATCACGCTGGACGGCCGCCCAACGCCGCTACTAGAAGCCTTGGACGAAACAGCGGAAACAATCCGAAACACAATTGGAACGATGCCGCAGCAGGGATATCTCGGGCATTCCGGCGTCGCGATTTACGTCAATCGGCCCAGTTACTACTTAAGCCACATCAATCCCAATGCCGGCGCCACCGTCCCTCAAACGCAAGAGCGCCTTCATCGCGCCCTCCAAGACCTCGGCTATCAGGCGGACCTCATCGCATCTCCGGAACTAACTGGAGAACGGCTCAACGAATACACGGTGCTCGTGCTTCCCATGATCAAGGCGTTGGAGACGGAGGAGATAGCCGCATTAGAGGCCTTTGTCGATGAGGGTGGTGTGCTCGTCGCCGCCGGCCTTCCCGGAACACACAACGCCAGCGGCGTCGAACGGGACGCCTCTCCCCTTGCCGGCCTGTTCTCCCAGGATGACGAAGAAGACGGGGCCGCGGAAGCCGAGGGTGAACAGGGGGATATAACGCCGCTCATCGCCTGGCGCGACGCGCCCGAAGACGGCGAGGAACGCGCCATCAAGACCGTGCTGTTTGAAGGCGAATTACCGGAGTACGGAGCGGATACCGAAGCCGATGAAGCGTTCCGCGGCGCGCTGGACTCCACTATGCGAAACGCGGGTCTCCGCCCTATCGTGGAGTTGTTTCAAGAAGATAACTGGTTTCCGGGGGAACGTGTGGGATTCCGTTTTGGCGAGGCCAGGTTCGTTGGACTGCTCCGGGATCCCGTTCGAGGCCCGGATCAGACGCGCCTCCGCCTTAATCTGTCCGGCGGAGGCTATGTCTATGATCTCATCGCCGGCGAGCCCGTAACCCGGCCGCAACGGATTTCCGCGCGCCTCGGCCGCGGCGAGGCGGCCTTGTACAGCGTGCTGCCCTACGAGGTCACCGAACTGGCCATGCTCGCCCCCGAGCAGGTCATGGCGGGCGAACGCATTCCCGTCGCGCTTGCGCTGAGGACTCAGGACGGTTTGCCGGGCAGACATTGGATCCGGTTGCGTCTAGAAGATCCCGCGGGGGAAACGGTCTCCTACCACAGTCAAACCATCGAGGCCCGGGACGGGCGGGCGCAAGCGTACTTTCCCTTGGCGCACAATCAGCGTCCCGGGCGTTATCGGGTTATCGCGCGCGATATGCTGACAGGCCGAACCGCCACCGCCAGCGTGAATGTCGTGCGCCTCACGATGGAGTAGGACAAAGGCTGTTTACAAAACCGTCCCAACGGGTCACACGGAAGTACCGGCTTCAACGAGGGCGTCCTCCGGCCATGTGAAATGGTAATGCCCCGCGCTCAGCTCGATGCGCAAACGGCCGGCTTCCTCGCCCACAATTCTGACTCCTTCGGCCTCTTCCGCGGAGACGTCATTTTCCGCGAGCGCGTCCGCGGTGGTTACAGGCAGATGGAGTTCGGCGGACGTGTTCGCGGGAAGCTCCACTTCATAAGCCACTTCGCCGTCCTCGATCTTCCAGCGAGCCGATACCCGCCCCCGCACAGTGGGACACCCGCCTTGCGCGTATGTCAGGCCATGACCTATCTCGGGTTGCAAACGAAATCGGGAGAAGCCCGCCTCGGCCCAGTCGATGCCGAGCGCCGAGCGGAAGAACCACTCATCCACCGCGCCGAAGACGTAGTGATTGAAGGAATTCATCTCCCAGGTGGCGAATTCGTCCGGAGGCATGAAGCCGTTCCAGCGCTCCCAAATGGTGGTCGCTCCGTTCTCGATCATGAAGGACCACGAAGGATAATCCTCTTGCTGGAGCATTTTGTAGGCGAGGTCCGGCCGGCCCATGATGCTCATGGCGGGCAGAAGATGCCGGATGCCCAGGAAGCCAACGCGTGGACGCCAGTCATCCTCCTCGATGCGCTCCGCAAAGCGTTGGGCCACTAAACCGGACTTGTGTTCCGGCACAAGCCCAAAACGGAAGGCCAAGGCGTAGACCGTTTGCGCGTGGTTGGCGATGGTCCCGTCTTCCTTTACCCAGCGTTCAATGAATTGCCTCCGCAGCCGATCGTACATATCGCCGTATTTCTCGACGCCGCCGCCTTTGCCCAAGGTTTCCGAGATTCGCCGCATGATCCGGGCCGCATCGGCGGCGTGCGCCCAAGCGAGAACCGGGTGCTCAATATCCGGTCCCGGCGTAACCCAATCGCCAAACATGCCCATCCCCGGCCCGGCTTCTGGTTCGTCGCGGTCAAAATTCTCAAGCACACGCTCCACGTAGGCCATGTAGCGTTCGAGTTGAGGGAATGCGTTTTCCAACGTAGCCACGTCAGCGTATATCTCGTTGAGATCGCTAGCGGCCACCGGCATGGCATAGGACCAGTCCATATTGCCGGGCGCGTCGATGGCGTCCGGAATGGGCGGCACGACGTTGGGTATGCCTCCATCGGCGCGATCGTCCCGTTCGTACTGAGCGTCAAGCACGTCATGGAACCATTTCCGGTACAGGGCGCCACACTCTTGGTTGAAGGAGCCCGAACGGCTGAAGATGTGGTAATCCCCGGTCCAGCCCATACGCTCGTCCCGCTGGGGGCAATCGGTCATGATGTCAAAGAAATTCGAGCGCTGTCCCCACGTAATGTTCTGATGAATCTGGGTGATGAGTTCGGACGAACACTCGAATTCGCTCCGAATGGGACCGGCGGAATAGGCGGCTATTCCAGTCAGCGTGTCAGCCTCGGGTTCATGAGGTAATCCAACGACTTGAACGTAGCGGTATCCGTGGTACGTGAAGCGGGGCTCCCACACTTCTTCGCCGCCTCCCTTGAGCACGTAGGTGTCCGCCACGTTCAGGGTGCGCAGATTCTCCGTGTAAATGCGTCCCGTGTCCGGCCAAAGCCGTTCCGAGAAACGCATCACCACGCGATCCCCCGCCTCCCCATGGATCTTTAAGCGCGCCCAGCCCGCGAAGTTTTGGCCCATGTCGAAGACATATACGCCTGGGGCCACTTCATCAATAGTAACTGGCGTGATTTCTTCCCGGGGCGTGACGGGTTCGCAGAGATGCGCCCGCACGAGCGCGTCTTCTTGCTCCCGGCCCGTATCGGGATCACGCCACTCGCCATCATCGAAGCCGGGCTCGGTCCAACCTTCTGGCTCCAGCCGGGCGTCATGGATTTCGCCGTAGAGATTGTCCGCCTCCAGCGTTGCGCCGTAGCGGGCTTTCCACGCCGGGGAGGTGCGGATGACTTCCGTGGAGCCATCCTCGTATTCGATGTGAAGTAAGCCGCTAAAGCGCGTCCTTTCCCCGTAGCGTTCCCGGCCAAATATCGCCAGATTGCCCCGATACCAGCCGTCCGCCAGTTCGACGCCGATGGCATTGGGGCCTTCTTGAAGGAGACCGGTAACCTCGTAACTCATGTAGGAGACGCGCTTGCGGTACTCGGTCCAGCCCGGTTTGAAGCGATCGTTGGTTACCCGCCTTCCATTGATGTGGGGATCAAACAGCCCAAAAGCGGATCCATGAACCAGAGCCTTTCGGATGGGTTTGGAAAGGTTGAACTCGTGGCGGAGATACACGACCGGAGGACGGCGGGAGACGCCGTACCACAAGGGCGGCAAGTCATTCTCCTCGGGAGCCCCCAGTTCGCGCGCGGCGCTCCAGGCGTCTTCCGGCGTGGCCGCTGGATCAAAGAAATCCACGGGTTCTCGAGTGGCTTCCCAGCCGTCCCCCGTGCGAATGAACTCCGTCTCGCCGTTGGCGTAGTCAATGCGGATCGAACAGATGATCTTTCCGCCTTCTTCTTGGTCTGGATTGTAATCGTCTGCGTAGCTGCGGCCCATCATCACAAGAAGGTTCTCGCCATCTTGCAGCCACGGGGTAATGTCGAGATAGTCGCCGAAGTGCTGGCCGCCGTGGGCGCTGTGGGCCGCGCTGTAAATCTCCTGGCTATTGATGGAAAAGGCTCCGAGGTGATGTCCACTCAAGCCCGCCATTACACGGTCCACCTCGTTAAGCGTCACCTCCAGCCGGCGCCGGTAATAGGTCGTGACATCTCCCCCGGCGGGGTCTTCGTGTGTAATCCAGTGCGCATCCGCCGTTCCAAAGGGATCATCTCCCTCCGGGTAGGTCCCGGGATGTTCGTCAAGGCCAATCCACTCGGCGTCCCACTCCGTGTCGGGGTCCAGCAACCCAGTGATCCATTCCGCGGCCTCGCTCCACTCCGTGGGCTGGTCCTCCCCGTCCCAGACGCGGACTTTCCAATAGCAGCGCTGATTGGATTCCAGGGGAGCGCCATCGTACGGGATAAGATGAGTCTCGGAAGACTCCACCTTCCCGGAATCCCACAGGCCGCGTTCGCCATTCTCCAAATCTTCCCGGCTTTCCGCCACCCGAATCTGGTACGCGGTTTGACGCGCGCCGCGGCCGCCCCCCTCAAGGCGCCAGGACAAACGCGGCGCGGCCGTATCGAATCCTACCGGCGAAGCGCCTAGTTCGACGCTTTGATTAAGCGGAGCCATGGAATTCCCGCTCGCTTGAACGGGCGCCGCCGCCGATAACCCCTTGGGCCGGAGAATGGCGGCAGCCGCCGCGCCAAGGGCTGTACCACAAAACGTTCGCCGGTTTACTCTTCGCTGCTTACTCATCACCTTTGACTCCCATCCCCATTTCTGGCCTGCGCCTCGTGGCCTACGTTGGGGCATTCGAGCAACGTATGGCGCCACGGTAAAACGCGGCACAAAGGTTGTGATTCTTGGATCCTTTTCTCACCAATAAGATAGCGAACCTATCACGGATCATCGAGTTTCACACGCTATCGAAGAACTTGTAGTAGGGGCCGCCCTGGATTTCGCGCTGAAGATAAAGGGCGAGTTCCAACGCGTGGTAGTCGCCCCACATGCAAGATTCCCCCTGGGGAACGTGTTTGCCTTCGGGGATGTGATCCCATCCGTTGGGCCGGTGATACTGGCAATGAAGCAGGATCCCGTGGTGATTGGGATCCTCGGAGATGTAGTCCTCGCTGAATAGGGTCCGCGCGATGGTGAGGCCCGCTTGATAATAGTCCCGTCCCGCATCGTCCAGGCCGAGGACATGGCCTAGGCGAAGCAGCCCTTGCGCGGTGATCGCCGCCGCCGAACTGTCCACGGGTTCGTAGGGGTTGTCGATCTGCGCGGGCTTATCAAGGTATCCCGGCATCTGCGCCAGCCCTGGCGCGCCTGTGTCCCAATAGGGCACGCCGTCGACGGGGGTGTTTGCGATAAAGAAGTCCGAAGCCGCCGTGGCCGCCTTTTTCATCATCGCCTCAATCGCTTTCCGGCCTCCAAAGGGTTCCAGCGCCTCCTCTGGCAAGACGGCCATCGCTTCGAGTTCCTCCGCGTACCCGCACACAATCCACGATAGGCCGCGGGTCCAGGTAGTGAACGGGGAATAGCCTTGCTGCGTGCTCGGGCAGCGGTAATTCCCATCGCGCGTGTTGAAGATGCTTTCATGCACCACTCGGCCGCGCACATCGTAGTGATCGCGTCCCTCGCCGTAGTAGACGTTGTACCGCGCCGTATTGCGCGCATGCTCGAATGCCCGCCCGAGAAGGTTGATGCGCCTGTCCCCTTCGCCCATGAGCACGTGGCCAAGTTGATGCGCGAGAACAAGCGCCCGGCAGGAACGGATGGTGTCGCTAAACAACGAATGCGGCCCGTTGAACGAGGGGATAAAGCCTGTGCCGTCCTTTGTGACGGTCCAACGCGAGGCTTGCGCCGCGCCGGAGGCCTTTAGCGCCATCTCGTGAAACCGCATTTCGTCGCCGGACATGTCGATCCGGCCTTCGCGGGCCAGGCGGCGCAAGTTGCCATAGGTGCTCACATTATTGAAGCCATGGTCATGCACGCCGATATGGCTGACATGGGGAGCCATGAACTGGACGGTGTTGTCCCTGCCGAGGCGCAGGAATTTCTCGTCCTCCAAGGCGTCAAACAGGAAGATTTGGCATCCATATTGGAAACCCTGGGTCCACTCCGTCCACCCCCGGCTGGTGTACTTGCCCTTGACGGTAAATACCGGCGAGCCCTTCGCGGGATCCCAGTACTCGTTGAGCGCCTCAATCTTCGGGCGCGCCGAGCGAAACACCCAGTCGATGGCCTCCTTCAAATCGACTGGCTTGATCAACGGGTCTATCCGAATCGCCATGGTGCTCTCCCCTTTTTGGTCTTGTATCTTCAAACTCCGTGGAATGGCGGGAACTACTGGACAATACTGTCGAGTTCCCGGTGCTCGTCCCGCCTTAACTGGTCAAACGCCTTTGAGTTAAGTATCTGCCATGCCGCGACCATGGCTGAGATGCATGGAAACGCTTCCCCCTCTCTACGTTACCGCGAAACGATTCGTCTAAGCGAAAGTCCTCAGCTTACTTAAGG
>JBKHFO010000115.1:0-10540 GCA_046540175.1 Candidatus Hydrogenedentota bacterium | reverse complement strand
GCCGTATCGCCGTCTTCCGGGCGGCTTATATGCCGGCAAGATGCCGGCGGTACGATTTATTCCCCCTTTGAAGGGGGTGGCCCGAAGGGCCGGGGGATGTCCCCACCGCAGCACTCCGCCTTATCCGGCGAGTGGGGACTAATGCGCGCCATGCTTCCTCAAGATGAGGCCTCATACAACGTGCGTCCTTCCTTTCGCGCCCAATAAAGGATCGTGCCTGGGACCCGGCTGCGGCGTTCATATTCGGCGTCCGAGTAAATGAGGACATCCACGCCCGCCCCGATAGCGCCGACGAGCTTGTACAGCTCGACCATTTCCTCTCCCCGGTTCTCTACCTTCGGTTTGACCACCATCAAATCCACGTCGGAGCCTTCATCCGCGTCCCCGCGGCCGTACGAACCGAACAGAATCACCCGGCTGGGGTTTGCAGCTTCGACAATGCGCGCCACGGCTCGCTGGAGCGTTTGGCCGTCAATCATTCGCGTGTCCTGACGTGTCTTACTTAGCCACCTTTTCTCCGGTGAAGACAAGGGGGTGAAGTCTCAGGAAAACAGCGCTTCCACAAACGTGCGCGGGTCGAAGGGCTGAAGGTCCTCCACCGTTTCACCCACGCCGATGAGCTTAATGGGAATGCCGAGCTGCTTCTGAATGGCGATGGCGATGCCTCCCTTGGCGGTGCCGTCCAGCTTGGCGATGATGATCCCCGTGACGTTGAGGGCCTCCGTGAATATCTTGGCCTGTTGCAGGCCGTTCTGACCTGTCGTCGCGTCCAGCACGAGGAGCACTTCATGAGGCGCGCCGGGCAGCCGCTTGCCAGCCACGCGCTGTACCTTCTTCAACTCCTCCATCAAGTTCGCCTTGGTATGGAGGCGGCCCGCCGTGTCCACCAGAAGACACTCGACTTTGCGCGACTCCGCCGCGTCGATGGCGTCATACACCACCGAGCCAGGATCGGCCCCTTCCCTATGGCGAATAAGCGGCGCGCCCGTGCGCTCGGACCAGATCGCCAACTGATCCGCCGCCGCCGCGCGAAAGGTGTCCGCCGCCGCGAGCATCACGGTCTTGCCGTCCCGCCTCAGACGCTCCGCCAACTTGCCCGTGGTTGTTGTCTTACCCGAGCCGTTCACGCCGGCGATCAGGGTTACGTGGGGTCCGTTCTCCGCTATCCAGGAAATCGAGCGGCCGCTCGATTCCAACGCGGCCACAAGTTCATCCTTGAGGTGTTCATAGAGGGCCTCCGGTTCTTCGATGCGCTCGGTCCGCGCCTTCTCTTTGAGATCCTCAATAATGGCCATCGTCGTGTCGACGCCGATATCCGCCTGAATCAAGATCTCCTCGAGTTCCTCATACACCTCGTCATTGACCGAGGTGTGACCCGTGAAGACGCGCTTGACGCCATCGACCAGATTGCCCCGGGTTTTGCTTAGTTTGTCTCGAAGGCGGCCGAAAAAGCCGCGCGTGGTGTCTGTGTCGGGCATGAAAAAACTCCGAATGGGTTGCTGCTAAAGTGCAATAATACCACGGCCCGATTGAAGGGCACAAATGGCGCGTGTTTTTCGTTTGCCGTTCAGTTGACATCCTAACGAACGTTGTGGTGTAGTTAAATCTCGCCAGGGCGTTCCTGGCGCGGTGATACGTAACGTTCAGAGAAAGGAGCATCATGACAGAGAAAACGTATAGCAAATGGCTTGCTCTCCCGGCGGCGGCCGTTATTGCGGTTGGGGCCGCTTTTGTATCGGGTCCGGCCAACGCGGCCATCGATGTGGACCCGCCGACCAACACCCTCACGCCACAACAAGAAGCGGCAGGGTGGCAACTGCTGTTGGATGGTGAGAATCCGGCCGAGCATTGGCGCGGGTACAACGAAGACGACATGCCTAGCGGATGGCGGCTTATCGACGGCGGTTGGCTTGCGCTTGAGGAGGCCGGCGCAGGCGACATCATCACCCGCGAGGAGTTCGGGTCCTTTGACCTCTTCATGGAATGGAGGGTGGAAGATGGCTCGAATTCGGGCATCTTATACTTGGCGCAAGAAACCGATGGCGCCATTTGGCACAGTGCGCCGGAGTACCAAATCCTGGATAACTCCTCCACGCAGTCTCCGACCACAGCGGCTGGGTCGCTGTTCGACCTCATTGGCTCGACGGTGTGGGACGAAGTGGATCGCCCGGCTGGCGAAGTGAACACGGCGCGCATCGTGAAGCGCGGCGATTATGTCGAACATCACGTAAACGGGCGTATGCTGTTCAGTTTTGAGATCGGCACGGATGAGTGGGACGAGATGGGGGAAGAGAGCAAGTTCAACGCGCCGCCGTTCGCAACTGCGGATGAGGGGCACATCGGCTTGCAGGATCACGGCAATTGGGTCGCCTACCGCAACATCCGGATTCGCCCCCTCGACGAGTAGGGCGAGGCCGGGGCGCGCGGTTTGTGCCCCCTGGTGGAACCGGGACGGCATGAGGATGTCCTCATGCCGTCCAAGTTTCTTTTCGGTGGCCAGAGTTCATCCTTGACTAAGGGAGTTGGCGCGATTATTCCTGACCGCGGCGGTACGGGAATCTAGCAGCGATATCGCTGCTTTGATGCTGGTGTGTGTGGGTTACTAACGAGGCGGTTTATCTAAAGTTAACGGGCAAACTACGGTATGAAAAAGATAGTCTACAGAACATTGATTATTGCTATTTGTCTAGTTTTAATTGGTATTGTCTTGCAATTTAGTTATAACGAATATGTTTTCAGTAGCTATGATAGTATGTACGATCAAGACTATCTAGGCTCTACTGATAAAGCTTCTATCAAGGAGGTGTGGAGACTGAAAGACAACTATGGAGAAGAAATATGGCCTGGTCTGCAAAATGGCGCCATGCCTATCATCCTATTCAATGACCGTTATGAGTTTCTTGCTGGAGTTTCTGCCGAATCGGGGGAATGGAACGAGGTTGAGAACGATAGCATCAAGGGAGAAAGCTATTTTAGGAGACCCGCCGACAATCCCCAGGCATTTACAACCGAAACCGCCGCCGGGTGGGCTGGTAGTATGTCATGCCTTGATTATCTGAATCGCGATATTCTTTTAACAATCAGGGAAAAACTCCCAACGCCGTTAAACCGGCTTTTGCCAAGCCAAATGATCGTGAGGACGAATGATTTTCATGTGGTGGCCATCATCCACGAACGATTTCACGCGTGGCAGGCAGAGCAGTATTATGAAAAATTTAACGAGAGTGTTGACAAATCAAGTATGGTTGACCATTACCCCTATGAAGAACGTGATCCGAGCGAGTTGTTTACCCAGGAAGGAAAGTACCTTCATCAAGCCCTGAAGGCAGAAGACCGAGAAAAGAAACTAGAACGTGTCCGCAAATTTCTTCTTATAAGACAGGAAAGACGTGAAGAGATGGATACCCAATACGTCGATTTCGAAAAGTATTATGAATGGCTCGAAGGACTTGCAAAGTATGCCGAGATTAAGGCCTATGAGGTGGCCTACAGGCATGGGGACCAGCTGGCGCTTTCCTACAAACGCGGAATGCCGTATTGGAAGACCGAGTGGAACAATCTGGAGAAACTTGGGGAGGTGAACGGTTCCAGCCGATTCTATCTTAGTGGAATGGCTCAAGCTCGGTTACTGGACCAACTATCGGACGATTGGAAAAATCAGATAATGAAACAGGGAGTATTTCTTGAAACATTGCTTGAACAGTTGGCTGGATAGGGCGTATATATAGAAGTATCATTACGTATTGAGTATTGTGGGTACAGTATAGGTGGTATTTACAGAGAGTTGACAGGGCGAACTCAATATGCTGCATTGCGAGGGGAAAGGCCCTGTCACCAAGCAAGGCCGTTCCACTTGCGCTGGCCGGTAAGCGGCGTCTACGAAAGGATGGAGGACGAAATCGCGATCCATAAGCGCTTGTGGTGCGGAACCTCCAACGGGTGGGCGGACATGGGCTCCGTGAAATGAAGCACGGAGGGAGGCCGCTAATGCCCGCCCAATTGCCCGTCAAGCACTGGCATTAAACCCATCGGTGACGGAATACTGGCCGGCGGCGTTCTCGAGAGACTCATCCACAACGCATCCACCATCACCTTAAAGGCAGAATGCATGCGTCGCTATGCCCCGGCAAGGGCGGCGCCATTCTTTGGATTGCATAAGCCCTAGGCTAGGCCGTGCGCCTTTTCGTACGCGTCGATCTTGCCGGCGTGGCGCAAGGTGAGGCCGATTTGATCCCAACCATTGAGCAGGCAGGCCTTCCTGAAGGCGTCGACCTCGAACGCGATGGTTGCTCCGTTGGGCTTGGTCAGGGTTTGTTTCGGCAAGTCCACGGCTAGCGTGTATCCCTCTTGCGCCCGCACCTCGTCGAAGAGCTGGGAAATCGTCTCGCTCGACAGGCGGATGGGCAGCATCCCGTTGTTAAAGCAGTTGTTGTAGAAGATGTCCGCGAAGGACGGCGCGAGAATGACGCGAATGCCGTAGTCGGTCAAGGCCCAAGGCGCGTGTTCACGCGACGAGCCGCAGCCGAAGTTGTCGCGCGTCAATAGAATGGAAGCGCCTTCGTAGCGCGGGGCGTTCATCTCAAAATCCGGGTTGGGCGTCTCGCCGTCGTCGAGGTAGCGCCAGTCGAAGAAGAGCACGTCGCCGTACCCCGTCCGCTCGATGCGCTTGAGAAATTGCTTCGGTATGATCTGGTCCGTATCCACGTTCATCGCGTCCAACGGCGCGACGATGCCGGTGTGCGTGGTAAAAGGTTGCATGGCTTTTCCTACCTCCATTTGAAACTCGGTTAACGATATCGAATCTACTGTCGATCGCGGATGCAGCCGCTTTGGTCTAGTGTCCGTTGAAGTCCCACTCACGGATGTCCACGAAACGGCCCTTCACGGCTGCGGCGACCGCCATGGCGGGGCTCACGAGATGCGTCCGGCCGCCTTTGCCTTGCCGGCCCTCGAAATTGCGGTTCGAGGTCGAGGCGCATCGATCCCCCGGACTCAGTATGTCGGGGTTCATGCCCAGGCACATGGAGCAGCCGGCCTCGCGCCATTCGAACCCCGCATCCTTGAACACCTGATCCAAGCCTTCTTGCTCGGCTTGTTTCTTCACTTGTTGGGAGCCGGGAACGACCAAGGCTTGCTCGATAGAGGGGTGGACCTTATGGCCCTTGAGCGTCCTAGCCGCGGCGCGGAGGTCCTCGATGCGGCCGTTGGTGCATGAGCCCAAGAACACTTTGTTCAGTTGGATGGATTCGATGGGCGCGCCTTCGGGAAGGTCCATGTACTCAAGGGCTTTCGCGGCGGAGTTGCGCGCGTTCTCATCCGGAAGCTCGGACAGCACCGGCACGCGGCCCTTGACCCCCGTCACCATGCCCGGCGAGGTGCCCCACGTGACCTGGGGCTCGATCTCGGACGCCTCAAGCACTACGCGGGCATCGTAGGAGCAGCCCTCGTCCGAGGCCCAGGAGCGCCAGCGCGCCGCCAGGTCTTCCCAGCTCTGGTCCTGCGGCAGATAAGGGCGGCCGCGCAGGTATTCGCATGTCTTCTCGTCCGGCGAGATGAGGCCCGCCCGCGCGCCCGCCTCAATCGACATGTTGCAGATGGTCATCCGGCCTTCCATGCTCAAGTCCCGGATGGCCTCGCCCGTGTATTCGATGACGTAGCCCGTGCCGCCCGCCGTGCCAATCTTGCCGATGATGGCCAGGATGATGTCCTTGGCCGTGATACCCAACGGCAGCCGTCCGTTGATGCGCACTTCCATGGTTTTCGACTTGCGCTGCGCCAGGGTCTGCGTGGCCAGCACATGCTCGACCTCGCTCGTGCCAATGCCAAAGCCGAGGGCCCCTAAGGCCCCGTGGGTCGAGGTGTGCGAATCGCCGCACACGATGGTGCTGCCGGGCAGCGTCAACCCTTGTTCGGGGCCGATCACGTGGACGATGCCGTTGCGCCGGTCGTGCATGTCGAAGCAGGTGATCCCGAACTCCTTGCAGTTGGCGATGAGGGTTTCCACCTGCTTCTTTGATAAGACGTCGGCGATGGGCCGGGAGCGGTCCGTGGTTGGGATATTGTGGTCCATCGTGGCGAAGGTAAGCTCCGGCCGCCGCACGGTGCGCCCCGCCAAACGGAGTCCCTCGAAGGCTTGCGGCGAGGTGACTTCGTGGACGAAGTGCCGGTCAATATAAAGCAGCGAGCCCTGGGCCTCATCGTCATGCACCAGGTGGTAGTCCCAAATCTTTTCGTAGATGTTTTTTGCCATCGTTCCATTCCCTCTGATTCGCCTGCCAAGGGCTGTCCAGAAACCGCGCGGACACCCGCGTGTCCATCAAACACAACGGAATACATGGCGCATTCCGTACTAAATTGCCCTCAGTTATTTATTGTATTTTCTGAGGAGGTCGTCCAACGCTTCGCGAAGCAACGCCGCCTCGTTTACGCCTTCCCGTTTCGCCAGCCGCGAGAGCCCTTCGAGCTGACCCTGCCCATAGTGGCTGGTCTTGGTGACCATCTTCTCGGCGCGGGCCAGACAGATGCGGTCCCGCCCGGACACCTTGGCGCGGTACAAGGCCTCGTTGAGCCGGCGGATGAGTTCGTTCTCCCGTGCGCCATCCTCCGGGTACGCCGCGAGCCCCGCGCTTATGCTCAGGCCTGGGTTCGCCTTCTCCGCCTCGTTGCCGAAGGCCTTGCGAAGCGCTTCCAGTTGAAGAAAGACTGTCTCCTTCTCCACGTCTTGGAGCAGAAGCGCGAAGGCGTCGCCGCCATACCTGAATACTTGGCCTCGAGACGCGAAATGCGCGCCCAGCAATTCCGAGAGGCGCGCCAACACGCGGTCGCCGGCCTCGTCGCCGGCCTCGGCGTTGTACTTGCCGAACCAATCGAGGTCGATCAACGCCAGCACAACCGGCGGTCCCTTGTCACCCGCCGCCTCAAGCGCGGCCGCGAGCGCGTCAAGGAACCCCGCGTGATCGCCCAATGTAGCTAGGCCGTTCGTTGCTCCAGCGGTTTGGGTGCGCATTGTTCTTGCCTCCTGCTATTCCAATTATGCCTCAATTGACATACATATGTCAACCCATGTATCGGAGCCTATGTACTCCTAGGTGGGGGTGATCTGGCGCCTGCGCCTTCCGTGTGCTCCGCTCCGTAGAATCGAGGGGAGCCCGCTTGACAGAGCGCGGGAGCCCGCTTATAATGCATTCCAAATTTGAACTTCAGCATAATCCTTCCCAACTTCACACCAGAAACGAGCATGGGGTAGCTATGCGGCTTTTTGTACCCAAGGAGTACCATCCCGGCGAAACGCGCGTCCCTATCATTCCCGAGACCGTTCGGAACCTGGTCAAGAAAGGCGCCGAATGCGTGGTTGAGCAAGGTCTGGGTGAATTGGCGGGTCACGCGGATGGAGCCTACGAAGAAGCGGGGGCCGCCGTAACCACGGACCGGGCCTCGGCGCTGGGAGAGGCGGATCTCGTGTTGCGGCTGCGCAAGCCGCCCGCGGAGGAAATCCCCCAGATGAAGCGGGGCGCGATTCACATCAGCTTTCTGGATCCCTTTAACGAGCCAGAGCTTGTGGACGCCTTCGTTGAGCAGGGAATCAGCGCCATCAGCATGGAGATGATTCCCCGGACCACCCTGGCCCAGAAAATGGACGCCCTGAGTTCGCAAGCGAACCTTGCGGGCTATGTGGCGGTCATCCTAGCGGCCGAGCAAAGCGACAAGATCTTTCCGATGATGATGACCCCGGCGGGCACGATTGCCCCGTCCCGGGTGTTTGTCATCGGGGCCGGCGTGGCTGGACTGCAAGCCATCGCAACGGCCCGGCGCCTGGGCGCGCGAGTGGAAGCCTTTGACACACGGCCCGCCGTTGAGGGAGAAGTCGCCTCGCTGGGAGCCAAGTTCATCAAGGCGGACCTCGGCGAGACCGGCCAGACGGAACAAGGCTACGCCAAGGAATTAACCCCGGAGCAACAGGAGAAGCAACGCCAGGCCATGGCCAAGGTGTGCGCGCACTCCGACGTGGTCATCACCACGGCGCAGCTCTTCGGAAAGAAGGCGCCTGTCATCATCACCGACGCCATTCTGCAGGACATGAAGCCTGGCGCGGTGGTCGTGGACCTCGCCGTGGAAACGGGCGGCAACGTGGAAGGCTCCCGCCTTGGCGAGGAAGCCGTCATCCACGGCGTCCGCGTACTGGGCTACGGAAATCTGCCTGGGCGCGTTCCGATTAACGCTAGCCATATGTATTCGGCCAATCTGGCTAACCTCATCGGTTCGTATTGGGACGATGAGAACAAGCGCTTTGTGTTGGACCGGGAAGACGAGATCATCCAGGGCTGCCTTATCACCCACGAAGGCGAACTGGTGAACGAACGCATCCGGCAAGTCCGCGAAACCGCGGGAACCGGATAAGGAGGGCCGTTAATGTCCAGCGAAATACTTCTGCTATTTACCTTTGTTTTGGCGATATTCTTGGGCGTCGAGCTGATCTCCAAGGTGCCCTCCCAGTTGCACACGCCGCTGATGTCCGGGGCCAACGCCATCTCGGGGGTAACCATCGTGGGCGCGCTCGTGGCGGCGGGCAGCTTGGCCGAGGGCACGGTTAGCGTCGTGCTCGGCACGCTCGCCGTTGTGTTCGCCACCATCAATGTGGTTGGCGGGTATCTGGTGACCGACCGGATGCTGGCCATGTTCAAGACAAAGCAGCATGGGGGGGACAAGTGAATCAGGATACGCTAGTCCAACTTGCCTATATCGCCGCTTCGGTCCTCTTTGTTTTTGGACTGAAGATGCTGAGTTCACAGCGCACGGCCAAGCGGGGCAACCTCGTATCGGCGGCAGGCATGTTAATCGCCGTCATCGCCACGCTAATCGGCCAGGACATGGATTACCAGTGGATCATTCTGGGCATTCTCATCGGCGGCGCCGTCGGCGCCGCTGCTGCGCTGCGCGTGCCCATGACGTCGATGCCCGAATTCGTGGCGCTTTTCAACGGGTTCGGCGGCATGGCGAGCTTACTCGTGGGCTGGGCCGAATACCAGCGCAACCTGCCGGAATGGGCCGGGGGCGAACCCTCGTACATCACCGTGGTCGCCATCGCGCTGGCCGCGCTCATCGGTGGGCTGACCTTCACCGGCAGCCTTGTCGCCTACGGCAAACTGAGCGAGACCATCAACAGCAAGGCCCTCTTGTACCGGGGGCAGCAGATTGTGAACGCGGCGATAGTCATCGCGGCGCTGATCTGCATCATCCTGTTCGCCATCAACGCCGATAGCTCAACCCTGGCCGCGTCCTACGCGCCATTCCTGATCCTTGTCGGGTTGGCGCTGGTGCTTGGCGTGCTAGCCACGATTCCCATCGGCGGCGCCGACATGCCGGTGGTTATCTCCTTGCTGAACAGCTACTCCGGGCTTGCGGCCTGCGCCGCCGGCTTCGTCATCATGAACACCATGCTCATCGTGGCGGGGTCTCTCGTGGGGGCCAGCGGCATGATTCTCACGGCTATCATGTGCAAGGCCATGAACCGCTCCCTGGGCAACGTGCTCTTCAGCGGTTTCGGCGCCGTCACGACGCCGGGCTCCGCGGCCGAACACGGCGAGGCCAAACCCATTACCCCAGAGGACGCGTACTATGTCCTCGAGAATGCCCGAAGCGTGGTGTTCGTGCCAGGCTATGGCATGGCCGCGGCCCAGGCGCAGCACGTCGTGCGCGAACTCGGCGAGATTCTTGAGGAAAACGGCAGCGAGGTAAAGTACGCCGTTCATCCCGTCGCGGGGCGCATGCCCGGGCACATGAACGTCCTGCTGGCCGAGGCCAATGTGCCCTACGAACAGCTCGTCGAGATGGACGAGATCAATCCCGCCATGGAATCCGTGGACGTGGCCATCGTCATCGGCGCCAACGACGTGGTGAACCCCGCCGCGCGGGAAGATCCCTCGAGTTCAATCTACGGTATGCCCATCATCAACGTGGATTACGCCCGCACCGTGTTCGTACTGAAGAGGTCCTTGGCCTCCGGGTTCGCGGGCATTGAAAACTTGCTCTTCTTTAAAGAGAACACCCGGATGCTCTTCGGCGACGCCAAATCCAGCGTTCAAGCCGTCATCAACGAAATGAAAGAAGAGTAGGGGAGAAGCCAACAGGCTAGCCCTCCCCTTGCGCGCTTTTCCTATATAGCGCCCATAGCAAGACTCCGGCCCCGGTCCGCCAAGGATCGGGGCCTTTGCTATCGTGGCGCTGAAAGCGGCCTGGGCATCCCAGCGGCCAGGAAGGCTCACGTTGCCGCCCCCTGGTCAAGCCCTGAAAGGGCGGCACATCCCGCCGCCTGTGTGACACCCTTTCAGGGCTAAGCTAACAGTCCGGGGCTCTCCATACCCAGGGCGGATTGCCCTGGGCTATTGTCTCCCCGGCCCGTTGGGCCTCTTGGACCCGTCGCGGCGTTGCGCCGTGGCGTTAGCCGCAAGACGTGGGGGAAACGCCTCACGCCACGCAGCCGCGGCGCAACGGTTGTTCAGTTCTGCCGGATGCGCTCCAGCCACGCCTCGGTCTGCGTGTC
>JBKHFO010000114.1:0-10760 GCA_046540175.1 Candidatus Hydrogenedentota bacterium | reverse complement strand
ACGACATCCCCCTTGATCCCCTCCCCGCGTTCGCGGGAACAGGCTTTCAAAGGGGGAATCTTGCGCCGCGCTGTAACCGCGGGGCCAGCCCGCAAGCGCGCGGGAAGCACACTTTAGCACCCTACCCCGCCACAATCAAGGGCTTTGACATGACAATGCGGGCGCATACGGGAATCCACAACGAAATGCCCTGGCGCGCCTATGTGCAGTTGGATCCCCGTTTTTCGCGGGGATGACGGTGTCTCGCGGGGATGACGATGAGAGGAGCCTTGGGCTATTGGGTTGAAGCGGACCGGCTAGCAAACGATCTTCACGTCAATTCGCGTTCATTCGCGGTTCCACACAGGCGCCGGTGGCGTCCAGCCGTTAATCCTGCACAACAATGACCAAAATTGTCGCGTTGCGTCCCAATTTCTCCGAAGATGGGGACCGTGATGGGCAAATTTTGCCCAGCGCGGTCCTCGCCGGTGTTTCGTTTCGCCGGCTTTGCCTAGGCCAATTCCGTCTTCCCCCGGCCTTGCCGAGTGGCATCCAAGACCGCTTATGTCAAACAATTATGTGTATGTAGCGGTCACCGTGAGGGACCACACCGCGGTAAAGCGGCGTTGCATAGCAACCGATAAATGCTTGGGGCCAGGATGAGTTGGAAGGAGAGGCGTCATGGAGCGGCGTTGGCCCAAAAATTGCTCGTTCTCCGGCAGGAAGAACGCATTGCGGCATCCCTACTAGAGGCGAAGGAGGCTGTGTGACAAAAACCAAGTCGTTCCAGGGGTTGTTTGTGGTGGCGGCCGCCGCTATTGGCCTTGCCGTCTTATGGTGGCTGGGCAACAGCGCCAGCCCGGCTGGAGCGGATTACCAACGCAAGGCGCAGGCGCGATCCCAGCAAGACGAGAACGGGACCCTGCTGAGCAGTGTCGCTTGGCGCTATGCCTTGGCGGTGCGAGACAACAACTGCGCCGAGGTCATCCGTATGACGCTTTGGATGAACGAGCGCCTTGACGGGGTGAGAGCCGCCCACGGGGACTCGGAGGAGTTGGAGGCGGCCTGGAAGGCCTTGTGCCGCCGGATCTCCCTTCGCGCCATTGAGGGCAACCAACTGACGGCCGAGGGAGTGGAGGATCCGTACATCTTCGCTCCGGGCGTTGATTTGGAACTCATGGGAGTGGACAAGGGAGCGGCGGGGTTGAAGCGGCCCGTCGCGGAGCGGAGCTGGATAAAGGTGACGTACCCCGATCAAGGCCGTGCGTTGCGCGACGATGAGGGCCGGCCCATTCGTTCGATTGTTGTAGGTATCAATGTATCCCAAGACGGCTACATATTGAAGGCCGGTGTTATCGGCAATCTGGAGGTGGATCGTGAATCCATTCACTACAGCTGGCCGGGTCCGGAAGGAGGATGAATTATGCCCATCGCCAAGTGTCCACGCTGCAAGAAATTGTTTGAGAAGTCAGAACTCTCCGTGTGTTCCAAATGCCTCCCGGATGAAGAGGCGGATTACGAAACGGTGCGGGAATATGTAGGGGACAACCCAAGTTGCTCGGCGCATGAGGTTGCTGAACAAACCGGGGTGGACGAGGATTGCGTGATCCGGATGATTGAGGAGGGGCGCATCATGAACGCGGCCTCCCAAGAACAGGTGATGTGCGGGCGCTGCGGCCAACCGGCGATCAGCGTCACCAAACGGCTCTGCCAAGCCTGCCTAACGGAGCTGAACACTCAGGTGCTCCAGGAGCAGTCGCGGATTAAGCTTCCGCCCAGGGAGAAGGAGACCGAAGTGTTTCCGGCGGCGGCCGCCTCCCCGGGATCGGGATCCAGCGCGCCCCGTTCGAGCGGGCGGTTGCGGGAGACCATTGAGAAAAAGCGCCGGTTTTGACAGCACCAATATGGCGCGAAGCGATTGGCGAATAGCCCCAGTTGCCGGCTAATGTGGTGGAGGGGCTGCTGCTGAGTGGCATCGGGAGGGTAGCAGAGGATATACTAGGGATGCCGCTACGCGTCCTCTGGAAGCCGGTTGTGGAACGGCCGTTACGAACCGCGGATAATAAAAGAGGAAGCGTTCGTGAGTTTTGGCTGAACAGGCCGCGACTCCAAAGGTGGCAAGCTTGAATGGCTTCCACCGCGAGGATACACTGACGGATGATGACAAGGCGTGACCGAATCGGGCTTGCCATACTGATTTGCCTTTTTTTCATATTGGGGCTTGTCCTGATATGGGTAAGCCCCCCACCCGGGAGTACGCATGATCCGGCCGATAGCCCCATTTTTCAGCAACGGATTAACAATTTGGAAGGCAGCCGCGACTAACTCCTGGTCCACGGCGGCGCATCACCAGCTTGCCACGGCTCTCCTCCTAATAGCGGCGATGGCGTGCATGGCCTTTGCCGCGCCCGCCCCCGCGCGTTTCCGGGTCGATTTACCCCATGGGGCTCCCGCTGTTGCCCAAACGGCCGAAAATGAGGGAGTAGCTGTTGCGCCTGCTCAAGATCCCGGGCCTAGTTTGCAGCCCTTCCCCATGCCGGATGACAATCGATCGGAAGAGGAGGGAACCTCCCCGGTTCCCCGCTTTGATGAGATGGAGCCCAGGCTACAGCCTGTGCCCGATGCGCCGGCGTCCCCGGAGCCATTTCTTGTGGTGGTTGATCCGGGGCATGGCGGAGGCGACGCGGGCGCGGTGGGGACCGAAGGGCTTTCAGAGAAAGAAGTCACGCTCGCCATCGCCTTGGAACTGCGCGGCATATTCGAGAACAATGACCGCATCGCCGTTCAGCTTACGCGCGAAGACGACACGGAACTCACCACCAGCCAGCGGGGCGCGATGACGCAACGGTATGGCGGCGATCTGTTTCTTACCATTCATACGGGGGCTGGGCTGGCGCCCGATATGACGGGGCACGTACTGTATTTTCCGGGATACGAGAACACGCCTCCGCTTGGGGAACGCGGAGGCACGGCGGAACGGGCGCTCGCCCGGCAGCGCGTGAACCAAAGCGAACAATGGGCCGCGTTGATGTCGGAGGCCTTGGAACGGGAAACCGGCGACACCGTGCGGGGCGCGGCCCCGTTGCGTTGCCGCGTCATGCGTCATTTGGATGCGCCCTCCGTCATGGCCGAGATCGGCGTATTGACGGATAGCGCCGGCGAGGGGGACTTGTCGACCGGCTCGTATCTTCGCCGCGTGGCCGAAGGCTTGGCCGAGAGCATTCGGGCCTACCACGAGACCGTGGCGGAATAACGAGACCCGCGGCCAGCCGGCGGCCGGTTTAGAATTCAGCAAATTGCAAACAACGCCGCGGGGAAGCCGCGGCGGTGTGGAAGGATCTAGGAAGTGGGTAATCAAGGCCGGGGACAGTTTCTGAAACGGGCGCTGATGATGGCGTGGGCCATGCTCACGCTGTTTCTCGTTTTTAGTCTGGCGCTGCTGGCGCATCAGTTAACCACGGGCGGCGAACTGTCGTTTTCGTTGCCCGATACGCCTTTGACCGGACAACGTGGGGAGGAAGACGGCGAGTACGTGGCGCCGGAGCCTGTGCAACGCCGCGAAGTGCGCCTCTATTTCGCCGAGCCAGATGGGTCGGGACTGACAGCGGAACGGCGGCGGCTCCATCTCGGCGGCGAACAAACAGACAACGCGCGGCGGCTTCTGGAGGCCCTTATCGAGGGGCCCGAATCCGGCTTGGCTCCCATTGCCCCGCCAAGCGCGGAGGTGCGCGCCGTTTACCTTCATGGAGAAAGCGAATTGGTGGTCGATTTTTCCCGCGAACTCCTGCAAGATCTCCCCAAGAGCGCAACGTCGGAGGCCCTGCTGGTGCACGGCCTCGTCCACACGCTAACGCAAAGCGCCGCCCAGGAAGACGGGGATGCTTCCGTGGACCGGCTCCGGCTGCTTGTTGAAGGCTCTTCCCCCCACCAATCGTTCTCGACGCATTTCGACTTCGACGATCCCGTCCGGCGCGACCGCGACTGGGAAAGCGGTCAGCCAGCGGTGGACGAGGGCAATGTCTGACGCGAAAGCTTCCATCGGAATCTTCGACTCCGGCGTTGGCGGGTTAACGGTGTTCCGCGCGATAAAGGAGCGCCTGCCGGAGGAGTCCCTCATTTATCTCGGGGACACGGCGCGGGTCCCTTACGGCAGCAAGTCCGGCGCGGCGGTAACGCGCTACGCCCTCGCGTGTGCGGAGGTCTTGTTGAAGGACGACGTCAAACTGCTTGTCGTTGCCTGCAATACAGCCTCGGCTCATGCGCTTGACGCGTTGCGGGAGGAGCTGGATCTCCCTGTGCTGGGCGTGATCGAGCCTGGCGCCCGCTTGGCGGTGGAGCGAACACAAACCGGCGCGGTGGGGGTGATCGGCACGGTGTCCACGATACGCAGCGCCGCCTATCAAGACGCCTTGCAGGCGCTGGCGCCCCGGCTGCGCGTTTACGCCAAGGCGTGCCCTTTGTTTGTACCGCTGGCGGAGGAGGGCTGGACCGACGGATACGTGCCGGAAGCCATCGCCCACGCCTATCTCGATGAGCTGAAGAAATCCGGGGTCGACGTGCTGGTTCTCGGCTGCACGCACTATCCCCTGCTGAAACCCATTATTCGGGACGTGATGGGGCCGGAGGTGGAACTCGTCGACAGCGCGGAAACCACGGCGAGCGCGGTCGAAGCCACCCTGGCTGGGATAGGGCTCGCCGCGCCGTCCGGGAACCCCCCCTCGTTTGGGTACAAAGTGACGGATAGCCCCGAGGCGTTCGCCCAGGTGGGAGCGCGTTTCCTGGGCCACCCGATTGATAGTGTGGAGTGGGTCGACTTTTGATGGAGCAGACCGCCACGAGGCCCGCGCGGCCCCAAGATGCCGAGACGTCTCCACGCGCCGAATCCCGCGATTTCCGTCCGTGGATTCGCCTTCTCACCGGCTTCGCTATAACGCTCGCTGGTGCGCTGGGGGCGTTTGTATTCACGTCACTGTATTTGGAGAGCCGTCCCCTGGACCTCCGGGAAGAGGCGGACGCGCTCCATGCTGACTTGCGGGACACGCTCGTTGAAGCAGGCGTCCCCCCCGAGAACATTGAGGGTTCCGAGACGGAGGACCTCGCCAGAGACAAGGTCTTGTGGCGGTACGCCGAATTTGACGTGGACCTCCCGGAGCGCCTTCATCTCGATGGACTCGCCCGGGTCGTGGTTCGGAACATGACGTTGCGTAACGCCGCCGTGCTTCCGGAAGAGGAGGCGGAAGAAAGGCGAAGTTACCGGCTGGCGTACGGGGGACGAGACATCGCCGAAGTGCGTCTCCATGCGCCTCCGCCGCCGCCGGAACCAGAACCCGAGTATAGCCGGCTAGGCGAGGATCTCGCCGCGGCCCTCGTTGAATGGCTTGAAACGAGCGAGGTTCCGTTGAGCGCGGTCGAGCAATTGGAGCCCGAGGCGGATTCGGAAACCGAACCGTGTCAACGGCGCCGGGTGGTGGCCGAATTGGCGGAACCCGTTGACTTGGACGAACTTGAACCGCGGCTGGACGAATTGGAGCTGCCTTTCGAGGCCAACATCTTTGAACGCGAGGCCTTGACCGAGCCCCTTCACGCCTATCACCGGGCTTATGTCTGGCGGGCGGACGACTGCCCCTGGGTGGAGTTGCATATCGCGCCAGACGCCGAAATGGCCGAAAGCGAGGGGTTGGAGCGGCCCGCGCCATCCTCTCTCGAAGAGCCGGAGGACGGGGAACTCGACCTAGAGGAAGAAGACCCGGCGGAAGCGCCGGAAGCCGGGGATGAGCCGCCGCGCATGAGCGTCATCTTGGACGACGGCGGCTATGGCTGGGAGCGGACCGAGCAAATCTTGGCCGTGGACGCCCCGCTGACTCTCGCCATTCTCCCGTATACCCCAGGGGGATCCGAACTCGCCGAACGCGCCCGGGACAAGGGCTTCGAGGTGATGCTCCACATGCCCATGCAGGCGGGTGACGAGAACGTCACTTATCCCGGCGAAATTCGCACGGATATGGAGGCCGAAGAAATTGCCGAGCTTACCAGAAGGGCCTTGGGGGAGATTTCCGGCGCGGCCGGCGTCAACAATCACACGGGGTCGGCGTTCACCGAGGATACGGACGCCATGGAAGCCTTCCTGGAAGTGGCGCGCGAGGAGGAACTGTATTTCGTGGACAGCGCAACTTCCGCGAACTCCATCGCTTATGATGCGGCGTTGGAAATGGGCGTGCCCGCCATTCGCCGGAACATCTTTCTGGATCACGACAGCGGCGAAGACGCCATTCGCGACGCCTTCAAGGCGCTCATGGCAGATGCTAAGAAACACGGTAAAGCGGTGGGCATCGGCCATTTTCAATCCGCCTTTTCCGAGATCATGGGGGACTTACTACTGCGTTTGGAAGAAGAAGACATTGAGTTGGTTCCTGTTTCCGAACTGGTGGCGTCATGAGCCAAGTGCTTGGAATCGAGACGTCATGTGACGAAACCGGGGTCGCCGTGGTCGGCGCCGGCGTCCGCGTCGTCGCCCAGCAGGTGGCCTCGCAAGTGGAGACGCACGCCGTCTTCGGCGGGGTCGTGCCCGAAATCGCGTCGCGCCGTCATACGGAGTGCATCCATCAGCTTACCGCCAAGACCCTTGCCGACGCGGGCGGAACGGTTGACGCCGTGGCGGCTACCTGTGGTCCCGGCCTGATGGGCAGTCTGCTCGTTGGGGTGAACTTCGCCAAGGCGTTGGCCTATAGCTGGGGCGTTCCCTATGTGCCCGTGCACCACCTCGAAGGCCACATCTTCTCCGTGTTTCTGACGGACAATCCGCCCGAGTTTCCTTTTCTCGCGCTGATTGTCAGCGGCGGGCACACGTGCCTTATCGATTGCCCCAAGCCTCACCACTACACGATACTGGGTTCCACGCGGGACGACGCCGTGGGAGAATCCTTCGACAAGGTGGCCCGCCTCCTCGGCCTGCCCTATCCCGGCGGGCCCTCCATCCAGAAAGCGGCGGAGGCCGGTGATCCCAAAGCGGTGGATTTTCCCAGGGCCATGAACCAGGGGGATTCCCTAGAGTTCAGCTACAGCGGCCTGAAGACCGCCGTCTTGTACGATGTGCGCCGCAATGGGCACGGCGCCGCTGATGTAGCCGCCAGCTTTCAACGCGCCGCTGTCGAGCAATTGCTCACCAAGACGAAGGCGGCCCTGGCCCGGACGCGGGCGCGGACCCTTGTGGTGGCGGGGGGCGTCGCCGCGAACGCCCTGTTGCGGGAACGGGCCGCGCGGGAGCTGGACGCCGCCGTGCATATCCCGCCGCTGAATTTGTGCTTGGATAATGGCGCCATGATCGCCGCGGCGGGCTATTCCCGTTGGCGCCACGGCTACACCGGCGGCCTCGACGATTCCGCCAACCCCGCCCTGGCGCTGACGGAATGACTCAAGTATTGGAGCCGCCACTCCGAAAGGTTACGTAGGCGCGAGAACAGCTCGCCAGCGTGCGGCGGTTCCGCGCGCATCCCCCGAGTGCAATCAAATGCGGCCAGCGAAAAGGAAGTGCCCATGGATGGTGTGGAAGAAAAGCTTCAAACCTTGATGGAAGGCGCCTTCTACCGGAGGGCGTCGGACATCCACCTCAAGGTGGGGTGCCCGCCGTTGTACCGCGTGGACGGCCAGTTGATTCGGCTCCCCGACAAGGCGCTCAACGAGACCGATGTCATGGCGTTTCTCGAAGCTATCGCCGGCGCCGCCGACGTGGAGCGCTACAAGCGGTTGCTGGAGTTGGACACCTCCTGCTCGCTTGATACACGGGCGAGATTCCGCGTGAACGTGTGCAAGGACGACGGCGATACGCGGATCGTGATGCGCACCATCCCCCTGGAGATCGCTCCCCTAGAGGATCTCGGCTTGCCGGAGGTGTTGCGCAAGATCTGCCAAGGCAACAACGGCCTGGTTCTCGTAACCGGCCCGACGGGCAGCGGAAAATCGACCACGCTCGCCGCCATGATCGACGAGATCAACACCAACCGCTCCGTGCACATCGTCACCATCGAGGATCCCCTTGAGTTCGTTCACCGGGACAAGGAAGGCATCGTCACGCAACGCAGCGTGGGCCACGACACCCTGTCGTTCGCCAACGCCTTGCGCGCCGCCCTCCGCCAGGACCCCGACGTCATTCTCATCGGCGAAATGCGCGACGCGGAGACCGTCCAGACCGCCCTCGCCTCGGCGGAAACCGGCCACTTGGTCTTTTCAACCTTGCACACGGTGGACGCGGTCGAGACGTTGAACCGCATCATCGATTTCTTTGAGCCGCACCAGCAGCTCCAGATCCGCAAACAGCTCGCCAGTGTGCTCCGGGCGGTCGTCTCCCAACGGCTCGCGCCGTGTCAAGACGGCAAAGGACGGGCCTGCGCCGCCGAGGTGTTGGTGGGCAACCGTACGGTGCGGGATTTCATTGAACAAGGGAAAAGTTTCCACGATATCGTCAAACTCATTGAAGACGGTTCGGAGCAATACGGCATGCAAACCTTTGATCAGGCCTTGTATAAGCTTTACAAAGAAGAGAAGATCGACGCTCAGACCGCAATGCTCCACGCCACCAGCCCGCGCGACCTCAAACTGCGGCTCCAAGGGCTTCGCATGAGCTGAACACCGGGGATGGGAACGCATAACCGCGTAAGGATTCACGATAGGCCATGGAATACATGGAAGGCGTTCTGTACCTCTTGGGCTGGATCGCGTTCGGCCTGGTGGTTATTGTGGCGATCGCGCTCAATGCCCTCGGCCTGTTTGGCAACTGGCTCATTCTTGGGGCCGTGGCCGCGGCTTGGATCCTGACAGGGTTCGAGCACTTCGGCCTAATCACCCTCGGCATCCTGCTCCTGCTCGCCATCGCGGGCGAAATCCTTGAGGCGGTGGCGGCCAGCTACGGCGCAACGGTGTTTGGGGGATCGAAGAAGGCGTTTCTCTACGTCGTGGGGGGATGCATCCTCGGCGCCATTGCGGGGACCCCCTTGCTTCCCATTGTGGGCTCGCTCATCGGCGCTGTACTCGGCGGGTTTGCCGCCGCGACGCTATATGAGTACATCGTCGCGGAGCGTCATCTGCGGGATAGTATTTGGGCGGGCTTTGGAGCAGCCCTGGGAAAAGCCGGCGGGATCTTTGCGAAATTATTTGTCGGGTTTGTTATGCTTGCAGTAGCGGCCTTCTCGTACTTCTACTAACCCTCCTTTTTTTCGGATGGTGATTCCACTGTCATGTTTCGCGCGTATCGCTACTACTATCTCCGTGTCATGCGCCAGCGCGGCACGCCAGAGCAAATCGCCGCCGGCGTCGCTATCGGGGCGTTCATGGGGCTGGCGGGTCCGCCGGGCCTCCAGATGATCATGGCCTTTGCGCTAGCCGCGCTGTTTGGCTGCAACCGCGTGGCGGCCGTGCTGGCGGTGTGGATCTGCAATCCGCTTACGATGCCCTTCATCTATTGGACGCAGCTCACCCTCGGAAGCTGGATCACCGGCATCCCCGTGCGCGACGTGGTTCCCACAACGCCGGAACAGTTCTGGGCGTTCGTCACCAACATCCACGCTCACGGGCGCGCCGTGCTCGTGATGTTTGTGGGCATGTTAATCACCGGCGTGGTAACCTCGTTGGCGCTATACTATCCCGTCCGGGGCGCCGTCATCGCATTCCGGCAGCGCAAGGAAGAACGCCGCCAACGAAAACGTTTGGAGGCGCAGGGCCTGCTGAACCCAGTCATCCCACAGCCCCGCATCGTTCAAGAAGACGCGCCCCCGAAGCAGAAAAGATTCAGACGAAAACAAAGAAAACAGCCAACAGAAAAGCCCGGATAAATGCCCGCCTTACTACTGCTTTTGCTTATTCTAGCCTTGCTTGTCCCAGGCTTAGCGGCCACCCTAGTGTTGGGGTTCTTGATGCTGCTCCCAGCATACGTGATGGTGTCCTCCGTACTCACCATCGTGCTGACCCCGCAGCAGATCCTGGCGGTGGCCAGCGACCGGCGCACTCGCCGGAACCACTCCTGTGAACACGCCACCGTCAACGTGCTGGAGGAATGGCTCGGTCCCCTTCCCAAAGCGGCGGGCGTGGCGACGAAAGAAGGGTTTTACGTCTGGGGCGTGGACGAAATTCACCCCGACACCCTGATCGGCGCCGCGCAACAAGGCTTGGGCCGCATGAAACAGGGCGAACGCAACCTCGCGCTCCATCCCCGCTGTGGCACGTCCATGACCGTGGCTCAGTTCGTGTTTGCCCTTGTTTTCCTGCTCACCCTGGGGTTAACCGGCTACTTCTTTCTCGAAGCGATCCTCGTGGCGCTGGCGGCGATGTTTTTGCTGGGAAAGCCGTTGGGACTGCTCGCCCAGAAGTACTTCACCACGTCGCCCGACGTAGCCACGCTCGACATCGCCGAGATGTATTGGACCCCCCGCCCCCGCCTCGGCGGAACAGGCCTCTTTTTCATCCCCCGCGGCGCCTTCTTTTTCCGCACCGTCCAGTAAGCAATGAACCACGGAGCGCACGGAGTGGGGGCTTCCTCCGCGCGCGCCGCGCGCTTCTGGGGTTACGTCCGGTCTCACTCCCGGATCTTGTTCAGGAAAGCGTATCCGCTGCGATGTCGGCGGGCCGGGACTTGCTAGGCGCGATTGCCCGCGGACAAGCTTCGCAGGTCGAATTTGAGAGAGACCCAATCCCACAAGTCCGGGGCATGGCGGGCCATCGCATCGGTATGCGCAGGGGTGAGAACGAACAGGACCTTCCCGTGCTCCGATCGCCACAATTCCCGTTGTGTG
>JBKHFO010000113.1:0-10774 GCA_046540175.1 Candidatus Hydrogenedentota bacterium | reverse complement strand
CCGCTGTTTGCATAACATTCTGGAGCTAGGGCATGGAACTGGTAACGCTTGATTGGGTTGTGCTCATCCTCTCGATCGTCGTTTGTTTCATTCCCGCGTTGCTGTTGGCGCGGCGGGCGGGCCGCAGCACCGTGGAATTCTTCGCGTCCGGGCGGGCGGCGCCGTGGTGGCTGGTGGGTATATCCATGGTGGCCACCACCTTCAGCACGGACGTGCCCAACCTGGTGACCGATATCGTTCGCCAGGACGGCGTGGCGGGCAACTGGGCGTGGTGGGCGTTTCTCTTGACGGGCATGCTGACCGTGTTCGTCTACGCGCGGCTGTGGCGGCGCTCGCGGGTGCTCACCGACCTGGAGTTCTATGAGATTCGCTATGGCGGCAAGGCGGCGAGCGTGGTCCGCGGTTTCCGGGCGATCTACCTTGGGCTGTTCTTCAACTGCATTGTCATGGCCTCGGTCAATCTCGCCGCCGCCAAGATCGCCAACGTTTTGCTGGGCATGCCCATGTGGCAGACCCTGCTGGCCTGCGGTGTTATCAACGTAATCTTCGCGGCGACCTCCGGCTTGTGGGGGGTCATGGTGATCGACTTGATTCAGTTCGGCATCGCCATGACCGGCGCCATCGCGGTGGCCTACTATGCCCTCGGCCATCCCGAGGTCGGCGGATTGAGCGGGATGGTCGAACAACTCAGCGCGGATGACGCGGCCACGCTGCGTTTCTTGCCCGATTTCGGCAACTGGGATCTGGTGGTGTCCGTTTTGCTGATGCCGATCATCGTGCAATGGTGGAGCGTTTGGTACCCGGGCGCGGAGCCGGGGGGCGGCAGCTACGTGGCGCAGCGGATGCTGGCTTCCCGCAGTGAGCGCGATGCCCTCGCGGGCACGTTGCTGTTCAACATCGCGCATTACGCCCTGCGGCCATGGCCCTGGATCATCGTGGCGCTATGTTCGTTGCTTGTCTTCCCCCGGCTCGCGGATATCGAGACGATGTTTCCGCATGTCGATCCCGGCCTGGTTGGTCATGACATGGCGTATCCCGCCATGCTGCACGTTCTGCCGGCCGGCTTCCTTGGTTTGATGGTCGCGGGGCTGCTGGCGGCGTACGTCTCGACCATCAGCACGCACTTGAACTGGGGTACGAGTTACATCGTTCACGACTTCTACCGCCGGTTCTTGAAGACGGACGCGGATGAAAAGCACTACGTGTTCATGGGCCGCCTCGTCACGGTTTTGTTGATGATCGTCGCCTTTGGCGTCAGTCTGTTCATGGAAACGGCGAAGGCCAACTTCGACCTCATGCTTCAGGTCGGCGCTGGCACCGGCTTGATATACTTATTGCGCTGGTTCTGGTGGCGGGTCAACGCGTGGTCGGAGATCGTGGCGATGGCCGTTTCGTTCTCCATTGCGGTGGGGTTCTTCTTCCTGAACAAGCACATGCGCGGTTTGGATCCCACGCTGATATCGAGCGCCTGGGTGGATTGGGCGCTCATTCGCGAGGTGACGAGCATCGATGGCTCGGCGGGCCTGCACATTCCCAGCCATACGGTCCTGCTCATCACCGTCTTTGTAACCACCATCGCCTGGGTCGCCACGGCCTATCTCGCTCCAGCGTCCGATTGGGCCACCCTGGTTCGATTCTACGAACGGGTTCGTCCCGCGGGCCCCGGCTGGGAACCGGTCCGCCGCCATGCTTCCGCCGGCGGCAGTTCGGACAACTTGCCGCAAGCGATGTTGGCGTGGGTGCTCAGCTGTCTTATGGTCTACTCCGCCCTTTTTGGCACGGGCAGTCTGCTCTACGGCGACTGGGGGATTGGCGTTGTGTTCACGGTCCTTTTCGTGGGCAGCCTTATTGGGTTGACCCCCCTGCTTCGTTCGATGTGGCGCAGGGGGGAATCCGGCGAAGAGGAGCATGCCAACGAAGGGCCGCCGGACAGCTAACGCCTAAACAGCACACGAAAACGGATCCCATGTCCGCCGGATCCAAGCAGCCAGTAGCGATGACCGGATTCTCTCGCGCGTTGAGGGGACCCGCTCCTCGCTGCTGGCTCGTTTTTCTTGAGGGAGCCGGCCCCCTACCAAGGATTTGAATAAATGGCGTAAACTTGGCTATTCTCAAATCTATTGAAGATAGCGAGGAAGGACGCCGCTGGCGGACAACCTCTCCCAAGCATGTTTTGTCCCAGCACAATCGGATGAGGCTGCCGCGAAGCCGCAAGAGGATTCTTCGGGAGCCGGAGGCTGGGGATGATAGGGTGCGCCCTGCGGAAAAGCGAGGGAAATGAGGATGTGGAAGCACATGGTGGGAGCAGACAAGTCCGGCCGCACGGCCACGGTGGTGCTGGCTGGGGGATTGGCGTTTTTGGCGGTGGGCGGATTCGTCCTTGCGGTCTGGGCGGGCGCGGCGTCCGAGGAGGCCGAGGATGCGGGGACGGCGGTGAGCGATTTGCCGGAGCTGGTGGAAGCCGCGTGGGTCCACGACGATCGCCAATTCCATGCCGAGCCCGATTCGCCGGGCGAACCCTCCACGGCTCAAGATGCCTCGGGGGCGGTGGATGGGGTGAAGACCAGCGACTTCGGCTTTCACACCGCCAGCAACGAAGTCGATCCCTGGTGGCAGGTTGACTTGGGAGAGGTCCGCCGCCTGGACCGCGTCGTGGTCTACAACCGGACCGGCGGACATGAAGATCGCACGCGCGATATCCAGGTTCTTGTCTCGGAACAGAACCCGGAAGAGAGCGGGCCGGAGGATTTCCGCCTGGTCTACGAGCATGACGGGAGCCTCTTTTATGGCGCCGCCGAGGACGACCCGTTGACTGTCTTGTTTGAGGAAGCGGTTGACGCGCGCGTCGTCCGGTTGCGGGTGCCTGGACGTGTGTCCTTTGCCTTGGTGGAGGTAGAGGTGTACGCAGCGGATGACCCGGAGACGAATATCGCCTTGGGCAAACCGGCGGACCAAAAGAGCGTGGGTCCGTATTCGCATCCTGGTACGCAGGGGCATCGGGGTCCCGGGGATACGTTTACGATCGCGCACACCCGCGAAGTTCTTTCTCGCGCGAAGCGGCTGGCCGCCCGGCTTAAGGGTGAGGCGGAGCCGGGGCAACTTGCCCCTCTCACCGGCGAGCTGAGGGAATTGAGCAGTAAAGTGGAGGAACTGGCCGCCGAGGCGGGTGTCGGCGTGGAGAGGCGGCGCGAGGTTTACATGGCCAGCCGCCGGCTGCTGCGCGAGATTGCCTGGACCAACCCGGCGCTGACCGATATCGACCGCTTGCTGTTCGTCAAGCGCCACGATCCCGGCGGCGTGTTTCACATGGTGGACCAATACTATGGGTTCAACGCGCGGCCCGGTGGCGGCCTTTTCGTGCTGGAGAATCCGTTCGGCGAACAGCCGCGGTTAACGAACCTATTGAACGATTCGGTGGTGGAGAACGGCCAGCTGGAGGGACAGCGGCTGGAGCCAGGCGCCTTCGGCCGGCCCGGCGTGCATTTCGATGGGCAGACCATTTATTTCCCTTACACGCTAGGCAAGGGAGAACCTTCGAGCACGCCTGGGCAGGATACGCACTGGACGGAGGAGGCCAGCTTTCACATCTTCCGTGTCAATGCCGATGGGTCGGGCTTGGCGCAACTCACCGGCGGTCCTCGGAACGATTTTGACCCCTGCGTGCTGCCCGATGGCCGCGTCGCTTTCATGTCGGAACGCCGCGGCGGAGAAGAGCACTGGGCGTACTTGCGTTGCGGGCGGCACTGTCCGGTGTACACCTTGCATGCGATGGAGCCGGACGGCAGCGACATCCACACCTTGAGCTACCACGAGACCCAAGAGTGGAACCCCAGCGTTACCCACGACGGTATGATCATTTACACGCGCTGGGATTACGTGGACCGTGATACGAACGTGGCCCACCATCCTTGGATTACCTACCCCGATGGCCGCGACGCCCGCGCCATTCACGGCAATTACCCCAGCCGGGAGACGGGCCGCGAAGGCCGGCCGTGGATGACGATGCAGATTCGCGCCATCCCGGGTTCGCGCCGCTACGTGGGCGTGGCCGCCGCGCACCACGGGTACGAGTTCGGTTCCCTGGTGCTCATCGATCCTCGTGGCCCGGACGACGGGGCGATGTCCCAAGTGGAGCGGCTTACGCCGGAGGTCCCCTTCCCCGAGGCCGAAGGGGTCGAGGAAGACAATATGATCTACGGGACCCCGTGGCCGTTGAGCGAGGACGACTACTTAGTGGTCTACGATGGGGCGAAGGAGGAGGAAGGCCGCGACAGGTACAACCGCGGCATTTACTGGATGGACCGCGACGGCAACCGTGAGCTAATCTACCGCGACCCCAATATCTCCGCTTATGCGCCAATGCCCCTTCGGCCGCGGCCCAAGCCCCCCGTCATTCCGCGGCAGACCGCGCGGGGCGGAACGGACGCCGAGACAGAGGCGACGATCAGCGTGATGAATGTGTACGACAGCCAGTTTGAGTGGCCGGAAGGGACGAAGATCGATGCGTTGCGGATCATCCAGGCCCTGCCAAAAACCACGCCAGCCCCGAACGATCCGCGCATCGGAGCGGCCCAACAGACCAATGCCCGCGCCGTCCTCGGCACGGTCCCCGTGGAAGAGGATGGCAGCGCGTACTTTGAGGCGCCAGCGGGCAAGACGATCTATTTCCAGGCGTTGGATGAAGAGGGTATGGCGGTGCAGTCGATGCGCTCGGCCACATACGTCCACCCCGGCGAGCATCTCAGTTGTCAAGGCTGCCACGAATACCGGCACTCGGCCCCAATTCCCAGTCCGTCCCAGAATCAAACGCCGACGGCCACGATGCCGCTGGCGCTGCAACGTTCTCCCTCGCAACTCAGGCCGGAGCCGGAAGGGTCGCGGCCGTTCAACTATCCCCGCCTCGTCCAACCGGTGCTCGACCAAAACTGCGTGGACTGCCACCAGCAGGAAGGGGCGCTGGACTTGAGCGGCGAAATCGAGGGACCGCACGGTTTTAGCCGTTCGTACACCAACCTTGCCAGCGATTACGGTTTCTTCTATGATGTGACGAACGGTTCGTTCAATAATCCTTGGCCCCGAGGGGGAGCCCGCACGGAAGCGGGACGCTTCGGCGCACGTGAGGCCAAGCTGACCGGCTACCTTGAGGAGAGCCATTACGGCGTGCAACTCAGCGACGAGGAAAAGCGCCGGATCATTGTCTGGCTGGACGCCAACTCCGAGTTCTTGGGGGCCTACGAGGACGTTGACGCTCAGCGCCGCGGCGAAGTCGTCTGGCCGTCGCTTGATTGAGCGATCTAAGAAGGGAAAGAGTCATATACGATGGCTCTTGGCCCATGTGTCTTTGAGTAACCGGCTGGGGAGTGTGGGAGATAGGCATGGTCGGGAAGACGAAGGCGGGGCGCCTGGTGGTGATGGGCGCGGGTGTGTTTTCGGCGTTCTGCGCGTTCGCCGCAATGTCGCGGCTTGTTATGTTCGCTTCCGAAACGGCGGGCGCCAATTTCCTCATGGAACCGCGTCATCGGCGGACCGGCTCCCGAGAGATCAAGTAGACGCCGTTAACGGCTACGATAACGTGAGGAGAAGGGCTCGATGAAATCTGGTTGGTTGGCTTCATATGCGGCGCTGTTGGCTGTGGTGCTGGTTGCGGGCATCGTCGGAGCGGTCAAGGGGGTATCCCCGAGCGAAATGGTTGCGCCGGATACCGCAAAGACTTTTCGCGCTGGAACCCGCTATATTGAGGTCCCCGACACGGATGATCTTTTGAAAGACCAGGCTTCCCTTACATTTTGGGTAAAACTGAACCGGGCAACGCCGGAAGCGGAAAGGTTTGGTATCCATCACATCAGCGCTCATGACGGCATCTCGCACTACCCATGGACCGATGGCCTCGCATATTTTAATACCTTCCGTGATTCCAGGGTGGGCGGGATTGAGCTTTCGGACGATATCGATAGAGAACAATGGCATCTGGTGACCATTACCTCGGAACCCGGGGAAAATGGATGGAAGTTGTATCAGAATACGGAGCGGGTGCACCAAACAACAGGCGCCGAGAGCATTCATACAGGCGCACGTTTCCTGCTTGGCGCCAGTAAAGGGGGAACGTGGCTGCAGGACGGCTACCTGCATGATGTACGGCTGTACGACCGGGTGCTGACTTCTGATGAGATAGCGGAGCTGGTACGGGGATCACACGTCGTTGACGGCTTGGTGGCCCACTGGCCATTGGAAGGGGAGACGGACAAGGTTGCCAGCGATTCAGTAGGCGACAAAGCAGGCCGTATAATCGACCTGCAGAAGGAAAGAGAATTTGATGAATTGCGACGCCAGATCGCCGATCGTTCCTACTGGAACAACGAACGGCTGGCGCGCGAGGCGTATCGGCCGGAAGCGTTAATACGTAAAGAGGATCGCACGCCGGTGGATGTTGTCTGGCGGCGGACCCATGCCCTGCTCGAGCACCTTCAAGGGATGGAAAAGGCGCCCGATCTGACGTTGCAGGCGACGGCGCTTGAAGAGTTGCGTGAACGCGTCGAGGCCGTCCAAAAACAGGCTTCGCCCGATGAAACCGTATTGCGCGAATTATTTGACGATATCACGACTATCCGCCGCCGCATCGCCTTCGCGAATCCCTTGCTCGATTTCGAAGAGATACTGTTCATCAAGCGCCACCGCGCCCGCGGGGCCAACGCCGAGCATATGGTGGACCAGTACTTCGGGATCTATGGGCATCCCGGCGGCGGGCTGTATGTATTGGAAGACCCGTTCGGGGACGCGCCCCGCGCCCGGGATCTGCTTGCCGAGACGGAGGTCGAGCGTGGCCGCCTGCAAGGACAAACGCTGAACGGCGGCGCCTTTCTGTCGCCAAGCCTTTCCTTCGACGGGGAGGAGATATTGTTCGCCTATGTTGAACGGACCGGTTCGGGCGAGCATCGGCATCATACGAATCATCCCGAAGAAGGATATTGGGATCGGGAAGACTGCTACCACATTTTCAAGGTCAACCGGGATGGGACCGGTTTGGAACAATTGACGGATGGGACTTGGAACGACCATTATCCTATATGGACGCCCAACGGCCGCATCGTGTTTACAAGCGAGCGGCGCGGGGGGTATTTGCGATGTGGCCGCGTCTGTCCAACCTACACGTTACACGAGATGGCCGCCGACGGCAGCGGCATCCGCACGATGAGCTTCCACGAGACCAACGAATGGCATCCGAGCGTGGCGCACGACGGCTCGATCATGTTTACGCGGTGGGATTACGTGGATCGTCATGGCTGCGTGGCGCACCATCCGTGGACCATACGCCCGGACGGGACCGATCCGCGTTCCGTTTACGGCAATTTCTCCTTCCGGCATGAGCGGGCGGACATGCAGGTTCACACTCGAAAGATTCCCGGTTCGCACCGGTACGCCGCCGTGGCCGCGCCTCATCACGGTCAATCCTTCGGCTCGCTAGTGGTGTTTGACCCGCGCGTGCCGGACGACGACCGGATGGCCCCGGTCCGGCGCCTGACGCCGGATATCCCGTTTCCTGAAAGCCAGGCATCCTCCCGGAACCAGCACTACGGGCAGGCCACGCCCCTCAGCGAGGATTTCTATTTGACCGCCTACGACCCGGGCGGGGGCATGCAAGGCGATTACGGACTGTACCTCCTTGATAGTTTCGGGAACCGCGAACTGCTCTACCGGGACCCCGCCATCGGAAGCCACCATCCCATTCCGTTGCGCTCCCGGCCGGTCCCACCCGTTCTTCCCGATCGCGCAACCCGCGTAGCGGAAGACGAGCCGGCTGAGGCCACGGTGGGTGTGGTGGACGTGTACAACAGCAAGATGCCCTTTCCGGAGGACGTCAAGGTCTCGGCTTTGCGCATCAAACGATTGCTTCCGTTATCCGTCGCCTCCGAGCGGGTTCCTCACAACACCGGCATTCAGATCCCGCAGGGGAACGATTCCATCAATATTGCGCGGTGGATCCTGGGCACGGTGCCTGTCGAAGAGGACGGCAGCGCGCATTTCACGGTCCCGGCCCGTGCGCCGCTGATGTTCCAAGCGCTGGATGAAGAGGGGCTGGCGATCACTTCCATGCGGTCCGCGACCCAGTTCATGCCCAACGAGCAGCACACCTGTATGGGATGCCATGAGTCCCCCCAATCGGCGCCCTCCGTACCGCCCCAGGTTCCGCTGGCCATGCGGCGGCCGCCTTCGGAGATCGAGCCCGAGGTGGACGGTACCGCCCCGTTTAGCTATCCGCGTCTGGTCCAACCCGTGCTGGACCGGAACTGCGTGGAATGCCATCAGGAGAACGCCGAGACGGCCCCACCGCTCGATTCGACCTTGGCGGAGCACCCCGGTGGCGGACATATGAACCGTCCCACACAGTACTACACCTCCTACCTTAGTCTGGCCCCTGAACACGGCTTCCATGACTACGGTGGAGCGGACTGGGACGATCCGAAGTGGTACCGGACCACGCCAGGCGAATTTGGCGCGCGCGCCTCGGGGCTGTACCATATGCTCAAGGAAGGCCACCACGATGTGCAGCTCTCGGACGAAGAAATGCACCGGATCGTGCTCTGGCTGGATTCGGTCTCGTTGTTCTACGGCGTGTACGAGAAGGAAGGCGGCGAGGCGCAATTGCGGGGAGAGGAGGCGGAACCGACGCTGTGGTAGGCGTCCCGGGCGCCGCCTCAAGCAGCGTAATGAGGGGGGTATAACGTGGGAACCTTTGCAACTATCTTCAGCCAAATCGCGCGGGTTGAAGAACCCGTGGCCCTGGTGTTCGCGGTCCTGGCCCTGTGCGGCGCGTTGGCCTTCTGCGGCGCCATGGGGATCGCCTTGGGCGCGAGGGAAAATCTGAACGAGGGCGGCGCGTCCTTCCTGGCGCAAAACACGGATCCCGGCGCGAATGACGGCCGCAACGATACCGCGCGCCGTGATGTGGAACGCGTCGTCCGTGGCGGCTCGTGGCGCGATCGCCCGCATCAGTCCACCGTTAGTTACCGCCGCCCGTACCAGCCTTATCACCGGGTATTCAATGTTGGGTTCCGCGTGGTGGCGCGGGCGAATACAACGGAAGAGCAAAATGGGGATGATTGATTCATGCAGCGGTTCTAAACGCGGGGAGTTCCGCGAATGGCCGGGATGAATCAATGGACAGGAAGGGAGAATACGTGCCGTGAAATACATTGAGATTGGCGATTCGAAATTGCGGGCCTCTGTCATCGGCTTGGGAACGTGGGTGACGGGCGGCGGCCAGATATGGGGCGAGGACCCCGAGGACGATGCATCCATCCGGGCGATTCAGGCCTCGCTGGACAAAGGCGTTAATCTGATTGACACCGCGCCGGCCTACGGTTTTGGTAGAAGCGAGAAAGTCGTGGGAAAGGCCATCCAAGACCGCCGGGACAAGGTGGTGCTTGCGACCAAGTGTGGCTTGTGGTGGCAGGACAAGCGCGGCTCGTTCTTTGTCGAAAACTTTGACGGCAAGACGTTGTATAGAAGCTTGCGCCCTGACACGATTCGGATTGAGATTGAAGACAGTCTTCGGCGGCTTCGCACGGATTATATCGATCTGTATCAGGTCCACTGGCCCGCCATCGAACCGGACAAGACCCCGATCGAGGAGACGATGGCTTGTCTGAATCAGTTGAAGGACGATGGAAAACTCCGGGAGATTGGCGTCTCGAATGTGTCCGTGGATGAGCTGAAGGAGTATGCGCGGCACGGCTCAATTGCCAGCAATCAATTGCGTTACAGCATGCTTTACCGCGTCCCCGAGGAGGATATGTTGCCGTTCTGCGCCGAGAACAACATCGCTACGTTGACCTATATGTCGCTTGAACAGGGGTTGTTGACCGGAAAAGTCGGCATGGATCGTGACTTTGGCGAAGGAGAGTTGCGCAGTAACGAAGACTGGAACCCGTGGTTCAAAAAGGCCAATCGTCCCGCCATCCTTGAGATGCTGGACGATTGGAAGGGCTTGACGAGCAAATATGAGTGCACGTTGGCCCAACTCGCGATTGCCTGGACCGCCGCGCAGCATGGCGTGACGCATGTCTTGTGCGGCGCGAGAACCCCCGAGCAGGCGCTCGACAACGCCGCGGCGGGCGGGCTTGAGCTGGATGAGGCGGACGTGGACCGGATCAGAAACGACGTGGAGGCGCTGGGGCAACCCGTCTAGCTGAGTTCTCAATGCAACAGCATCTGGAGTTGATGCCGTGACACATATCTGGAATGCGCCCAGTCAACGTTCTTTGTTCA
This sequence comes from Candidatus Hydrogenedentota bacterium, assembly GCA_046540175.1. GTDB lineage: Bacteria > Hydrogenedentota > Hydrogenedentia > Hydrogenedentales > SLHB01 > SKRY01. The sequence continues at coordinate 508 of JBKHFO010000113.1, read as the reverse complement.
ATGGATCCGCCGCCATTGTGTTCATGGTTTTGGCTTTGGGCGGCATCGTGGCCTTGGGTGGCGCCGTGGGGACCGCGCTGGGTTCGCCGGAAGGGCAGGGGAGCGATGGGGATGGCGCGCCGGCTCTAAGCGTGGAAGGGCTTCCGCTGACCGATGAGTATGCCTACGACTCGCCGCTGGCGGCGGTCATGGCCCTGGAAGGGGACGTGATCTACGTGGTCCACCACACGGGACGCCGCGTGGAAGCGGTCGATAGGGCGTCGGGCGAGGCGCTGTGGTCCACCGCGTTGGACGTGGCGCCGTCGGGGATTGCGCTGGCGGCCGATGGGAACCGGCTCTACGTCACGTCCGGACTGGCTGAAGGACGAATCGACGCCGTGGATCCTGGTACGGGCGAGATTGAGTTCACGTTGCCGGCTGGGCATACCCCGGTTGCGCCGGTGGCGTCTTCCGGCGGGCAGACCCTGTACGTGTGCAACCGCTTCAACAACGAAGTCGCGGCCTACGA
>JBKHFO010000112.1:0-10900 GCA_046540175.1 Candidatus Hydrogenedentota bacterium | reverse complement strand
AGCAGTTCCGGGGCGATGCGCGCGGTGTAATCCGGGTTTACGTAGTGGAACTGAATCGTGGCGTCCGAATCGATGACAAACACGGCTGGCACGGGCAAGAGGTCCTCGTTGGCGCCGCCGGAGGCCTCGGCAAGGTCGATGCCGTGCTCTTGATAGGTGTCCAAGGTTCCTTCATCCACCTGAAACACCAGACCAAGGGCGTTGGCGGCCTCCAGGGAGCTGTCCGAGTAAAGCGTATAGCCGAGATCGTGCTCTTCGGCGGAAGCCTCCAGTTCCTCCGGCTTATCCGGACTGACCGCGATGATGTCGTATCCGAGGTCTTGGAGGTCTCCCTCAATGGTGGCGAGTTGCCCAAGCTGCATGTTGCAGTACATGCACCAGCCGCCCCGGTAGACGACCAGCACCGCCGGTTGGTCCTCTAGTTCATCTTTCAAATGGACGGTCTCTCCCTCGACCGTGGTCACGGTCAGATCCGGCAATTCCGTGCCCACCAAGGGCGGCCGCACCTCTTCGGCGGTCTCGGCGGGCTCCACTTCAGCATTCGTGATCTCCGTGTTCACGAATGCCACATAGCCAAACAGCATCGCAACTCCTAGAGCACTGATGGCAAGCAACTTCAACCCTTTCATGATCGCTCCTTTCCTGACTGCTCAGCAGGTGTTGGCATCCAGCGGCGTCTTACAACGGCCATCTCCACGCCCATTAGGCGGGACACGGCCAGCGACGCACACGATGCCATGTTCCGTTAAACTACTTGTCGCAGTTGGAACAACCTGCCGAACGCCCCCATTCCGCCCTCAAAACAGCCGCCCCGGGGATCCCGCGTTTCGCGGAGCCTCCAAGGGCGGCCTGAAAGGATATCCAGCGTGTGCTATTTGGCTGCGGCCTGTTCGGCCTCATTGGCTACCACTTCGACACCGTTGATGAACGGATCGCGCTCCGAGCCCTCGGCTTTCCGCAGTGTGATCTCCATCGTCATGTTGGCCTCCACGGTGAATTCCTCCACCACGCCGCGGAAACAATCGCCCGCCTCGGCCACGATGTCGTATTCGCTCAACACTTCCTCGCCGTCAATGAGCACGTCGAACACCCGTTCCCCGGCCTCTACCCCGCTGGTTAGCTCGGCGAAATGAAGCCGGACGGTGTATTCCGTGTCGAGAAGGTCGTAAACCGTGAGGCCCTCCCCGTCATTCAGCTCCCGGCCAGAAGCGGCCACCCAGTCGATGCCGCCGCCGTTGTCCGTGATGGCCGAGGGATGGCGGCGATGCGCGCCGTCCTCGTCGTGCCATATCACCCCTGTTGCGCGGTCCACCCGCCGGCCGGGGGCCCCAAAATTGAGTCCGTAGCCCTTGGGATCCGGCGGGGCGCCGTCATAGGTGGTCCACGCCTCGATATTGGAATCATCCGGCATGTGCACTAAAGCCAATGAAGTCTGATGCTGGTAACTGCACGTGCAGGTCCGGGTGTAGTCGGGGGCGTTCACCACTCCGTCCGCCACCACCATGTTGTTGGTGCATCCCGAACGGAAACCGCCAAAGAAACCCGTGCCGGAATCGTGCTCGAGGTCGAAATAGGCCGCGGCCCCCGAACGGAAGGTGATTAGGTGTTCGCTTACGTTGTGGGTGTTGCAACCGTAGCGGCGGTTGTAGGTCCAGCGGGCGCTTTCCCCGGTGTGCGGTTGTTCGCGCATTTTCTGCTCGCCGGTGTGGAGATCCAGCGCCCATCCTTGACCAGAGCGCGCCGATGGGGCCAAGTAGATTTCCTCGCCGCGAATGGACAAGGGACCATAGTAACTGCCTGGTGTGGTCTCCCATAACACCGCCCCCGTGGCGCCCTTGTAAGCGGCAACCTGATTGCCGGGCTCGTCGTCGAGATTGCGCAACCCCCCGGGCCGACCGCCCTGGATGAGAACGTCACGCGCCTCGGAATACCCGAGCCAGGTTCCGAATATGCTGGTATCCTTTTTCCATTGTTTCTCGCCTGTATGAGGGTCCAGCGCCATGAGCACGGCGTCGTCAGGCGTCTCGCCCCGCCGTTGCAACCGTTGAACCGCCTCCTCCGAGAGCCCATCGATTAGATAGAGGCGGCCGCCGCCCGTGACGATGGCGTTATGGCGAAAGCCGGTGCGCGCTTCGCGTTCCCACAACACCTCGCCGCTGTGGCGATCCATGACGACGAGCCGGTTGCTGGACGTGGCGTCCCAGTCCCGTCCCTTGATGTCTTCCATCGTTTGGAACGCATCCACGTAGTCCTCATCATCAAAGACCTGGGGATCAACGGTGGTGATGAGGAGATCGTCCCACACGCTGAGATGACCCCAGTCGGGTTTCCCCTCGCGCTCGGGATCAACGGGAAGCTGGAACTCGGCCTCTATCTCGCCTGAGTCCGGCGCAAGCCGGTAAACGCGGGTCTTGTAGCGGACGTAGATGCCGTCGGAAAGCGAGACATACGGACTTCCGATCTGATTGGCTCCTACCCCGTCCGCATTATGCATGAACACGGATTCGCCCTCTCTGTAGCGTTCCTCTAGCTCTTGGTCGGTGAAGGGATGGCCTATGCCCGGGAATTCCCGCTCCCAAATCTCCCGCCCGGTGTAAACGCATCGTGCGCTGATGGTCTCGGGACCCGGCAAGATGATCCGGCCGCCCACCACCTGCGGCACGGGACCATGTCCATGACGGGGTAGGATGTTTTCGTTGGAAGGACCTCCAAACCATAGTATGCCCAAGGGCGCCTTCACCCGGCTATCCGCCGAGAAGTTGGTGTTGGCGGAGTCCGAGTATTGATGGGTCCATTGCCCAGCCCCGCTTAGCGGGCCGCCCCGCACGGCCAAGACGAAATCCTTGCGGGGTTCCGAATCCGTCTGTCGGGTCCTGCTTCCATCGAAGGGCGGGGAGATGAGGCCGGTAAAGCGGTGTGACATCTCAAAGGACACCTGATCCACCTCTACGGGCTGGACGGCGCGGGAGAGTCTTCGCGAATTTCTAACCTCACCGGCCGCAGGTGTCAAACGAGGAAAATCCCTGGGGGCCGCGTAAGCAGAATCCCCGGGGGTTACGACGGAAAGCTGCTCTACACCGGCGGTTTGTACGGCCTTCACCAGGCTCGTTTCTTGTTTCTGCCGCGATGCCGCTGGGTGAGAATCGCGAAGGGGAATCTGATCGATATTTGCGGCATATTTCGTCCCGCGGACATCGTTTTCCTCGGCGGATGAAATACCCAAATACGCAACCCCCCCATACGGCCGCAATCCCTCGAGCAACCGCGCCAGTACCTTAGCGTCGGCATCAATACCCGCGGCCGCGACATCTTCACTCAATACCATGCTGAAGAGATAGGGCTGCGCCGAGAACGCGCCGGGCTTGGCTTCGATAACAGCGGCCCGCCGGCCGTACATGCCGGTCTCAACTAACTCGTCGCGCAAGGCGCGCACCTCCTCGGCGTTCTCTTCCACGACTACGATGTGAAGATCGCTGCGGTAAAGCAATTCACGCAAGAGATCGCCCGACCCTATACCCAGCATTAGGGCGTACCCTTCGGTTTCGCCCAGTTTATCAAGCACCCGTTGGGCTGTCTTAGCCCAATCGGCGGACTGTGGGCGCAGGGGCTCGGGGTGGTATTCATAATGAACAGCCTCGGTTTTCTCTGGCCCGAAGCAATACAATACTCCATCGGTGGTCGTGACAAACAAGCGGTCATAGGCGGCCAGCTTATAGAAGACCTCCCCGCCGATCTCCCCTTCCAAAGCCTCCACGCGGTCCGCCAACATCTCGTTTTTCATGTAGCCTTGACCATCGGCATGGACGGCGTATCCGCCTTCAGGTTTGGCGCGGAGAGCCACGTCTTGCATTTCGCCGGTATGACGGTCCAGGAACGCGGGGGGCGTTCTCCCTCCCGCCACCACCAAACGATCCTCCGAAGCGGCGAGGTAACCTTGCGGCGCAATACCGCCAAGCCCCGTTGCTCCCCCGTGTGGCAATTGGACATAGTCCGACCCCGTGGTGTCGTTCACCCATTCGACCTCGCCGGTTCGCGCGTCTAAAGCGTAAATGAACACGCCATGCAAAGGCCAGATACCCGCTGTGAAGTATACGTTGCCGTCCTTGATAACCGGACCGCCCCGCGCCGCCCAGAAGTTGATGATCCGCTCGTTGCCAAGCAGCCGATGGTCCGACGGCCCCCCCTGAAACTTCCAGACTTCCTTTCCGCTTTCCGCGTCCACGCAATACAGATAACCGTCGTCGGACACAAAGTACACCTTATCTTCCCACGCGGCGGGGGCCAGCCGGACGGGACCATTGGTGTAAAAACGCCATTCCTCCGCCCCATCCTCGATGCGGTAGGCTGTGACACCATCCGTAACATTCGAGGGCACGAAGATGCGCCGGTCCTTCACCACCGGCGCATACGATAGGTCGAAATCCAATTTGCCGCGGTGGTCCCATTGATGACGCCACGCCCGTTTGGGTTCGGGCAATTCCCGAACCCATTGAAGGCGCAGGTCCTCCTCCAATTCGTGGGGCGTATCCGCGCTTCGCGCCGCATCGTAGCGCCACATCGGCCAATCAGGTTTCGCCAATCGCAGCCGGTTGGATTCGAACGGCGTCAAATCCCGTTCGTCATCGACCCGGACATGGTAGGTTCCGAGATCCACTTCGGTCATCTCATCAATCGTAAGGGAGCTTCCCGTGGCGCCTTCGATGGGTTTCCCATTGAAATACCACTGGTGCGTCACGTCGCCCTGGGGATCGCGAAGCTCCACCGGTCCCAGCGTCAGCGTTTCGCCGGCGGCGTATTCCTTGTGATTTGGCAAATCGCCAAGGAAGGGCTGGAAGGGAGTCCACTCCGCGCCATGGATGGTTCCGTGGTTCTCGTTCGCGGACAGGTCGTGAGCGACATCGCCCTCCCCTTCGTTCAGCGGCCAGTACCCGGCGAGGCCTTTCTCACCGCCGCTAAGCCCCGCCAGCATGTCCGCTTCCGCATCCGATTGGGATCGAGGGATATTCCAGAAACGCACTTCCGCAAGCATGCCTTTGAGAGGATAGTCACTCGGATGTGAGGGAATGTAGAGGGGTCCCGTGGGATTCGTCTCGCCGGGGGGCGTATCGGCCGAGGCTGTCTCCCAAGCGCCTTCTTGCGGGTCGTACACACGCAGCGTGATGGTGTCCTCCCCCCTATCCTGGACAGCCTGAACAAAGACCCATCTGTCGAGAATATCGCCAATGTATTGGTCATTATTGGTATCCACTCGCTCACCATCAGTAGTGGTGACGAAGTTCCATCCATTACCGGTGCTGTGTCCCACGTAGACCCTGTCGTCTTCGGGCCACTCAAAAGCGAGATCCCAGCCATCATCGGCGATGTTGGCCCAAAATTCTATGGTGAAACTGCTAGAGCCCGGCCCAATGCCTTCAGGCGCGTCCACTTCAACATAGCCGTGTGACCCGTCAAACGCCAACACGGTCTCGGGCGCAAACCCGGCGCCGGCGCCAGCGGGAAATGCAGCCAACGCCAGCGCAAGTATCGCGATGCCCGCCATCCTTCTTGTACTCAAAACCTCAATCCCCAACTCACCTCTACCGCTTACCATCATGCGTGTCCTTATTCCATTACGTTCCCGCGCACATTGACGCCGGGACGGTCCAATAACCCCCGAGAAAGCCGCTGAAGCTACATTTGATTACAAGGCGGCGTGTCATGTCAAAAAGCCGCCCCTGGGATTCGCGCTTGCAAGCGCGGCCCAGGGGCGGCCAGATACGAATAGGGGTCGTTGTCTATTCGGCCGTGGCCAATTCAGTGTCGTTGGCCACCACTTCGATACCGTTCAAGAACGGATCGAGTTGGGAATCTTCGGCTTTGCGCAGCTCGATTTCCATGGTCATGTTGGCGTCCACGGTGAACTCCTCTACCACGCCGTGGAAACAACCACCGGCCTCGGCCACGATGTCGTAGCCGCTCAACACTTCTTCGCCGTCAATGAGCACGTCAAACACCCGCTCACCGGCTTCGACGCCTTCCGTCAGTTCGGCAAAGTGAAGCCGGACGGTGTACTCGGTCTCGAGAAGGTCGTAGACCGTGATGGACGCTGCCTTCTTTTCCACATCGTTCTCATCTTCGCCGTTCTCTTCCTCGGCGCCTTCGTTATTATTGCCGTTGTCGTTCTCGTTATTGGCGTTCTCTTCTTCGTTCTCGGCATCACCATTGCCGTTTTCTTCGCGGTCTTCCGCCTCGGCGGCCTCAATGCTGAACTCCCGGCCAGAAGCGGCTACCCAATCGATGCCGCCGCCGTTATCGACGATGGCCGAGGGGTGACGGCGATGAGAACCTTCCGCGTCATGCCAGACCCGGTCCGCCTCGTGATCAACACGCCGGCCGGGCGCGCCCAGATTCAGGCCATAGCCCGCGGGGTCCGGCGGCGACGCCTCGTGCTTCGTCCAGCTCTCAATATTCGAGTCGCCAGGCATGTGAACCATGGCGAGCGACGTCTGGTTTGGGTAGCTGCACGTGCAGGTGCGTGTGTAATCCAAGGCGTTAAGCACGCCGTCGGCCGCGATCATGTTCGCGGTGCATCCTGACTTGAATCCGCTGAAGGTGCCGGTGCCAGTGTCGTGCTCGAGATCAAAGTACCCGGCGTAACTTGAGCGAAACAGCAACAGGTGCTGGCTCGCGTTCAGCGTGTTGCAGCCGTACGTTCGCTCGTAGCTCCAACTGCTGGTTTCGCCGGTGTGAGGCTGTTCGCGCTGCCAGGTCTCGCCCGTAAGCACCGATATCGCATTGCCAGGCCGGCCCGGAATCAGCATGTCGCCGCGCAACGCGCCGGGCAGGGTGAAGCCGTCGGTTTCCCAAAGGATCTCGCCGTCTGCTCCGCTGCGCGCTGTGACCTGCCGGGGCTCATCGTCAAACGGGCGCCGCATGTCCCGGCTGCCGCCCTCGATGAGGATATCGTGGCCGGCGCTGTACAGAAGGTACGTGCCAAACACATTGCTGTCCGAACTCCAGACTTCCTCGCCGGTCTCCAGATCAAGCGCATAGATCCGCGTGACGTCTTCATCGGGTTCTTCGCCCCGCCGCACGAGGGAGTCAAGCGCGTTTTCAGACAGACCGTCGATAACGTATAGCATTCCGTCCGTACTAACGATCGCTCCGTGCCGGAAGCCGATATCAGCTTCCTTTGTCCACAGCACCTCGCCGTCATTGCGATCCATTACCGCAAGCAACCGGCTTGAGGTGCCCGTGTAACTGCCTTCCCCGCCGAGTTCCTGATCCTCGAACACGTGAGGCTCGGCCGTGACGATTAGGTAATCGCCCTGTACGCTGATGTGACCCCACTCCGGAGCGTCTTCATCATCGTCGATCTCCGCGACCGGCTGGCCAGGCAGCGAGAACTCGTCCACCGTCTTGCCGGTAGCCGGATCAAGGCGATGCACCTCGCGTCCATAGCGAAGGTAAATGGCGTCTGAAAGAGCCACAAGCGGGCTTCCGATGTACGTAACGCCAGGGATGTTGGTCATGTAGACCTCTTCACCATCCGCCCAGCGTTTTTCCAGCTCAAGGTTCGTGAAGGGATGACCAATACCGGGATACTCCACGTCCCAAAGCTGCCGGCCCGTGTACACGCACCGGGCGGCGACGTTATCTACACCCAGATACACTTGCCGTCCGCCGCTGATCACTGGCCGGGGTCCGCCGGCGTGGCGCGGAAGGATGTTGTGGTTGTTTGGACCGCCAAACCACAGCAGGCCCAGCGGCAGCTTCACCCGCTCCTCCTCCGACAGCAGCGTGTTGGCGGGGTCGTGATACTGATGGGTCCACTCGCCGGCCCCGCTGAGCGGACCGCCCCGCACGGCAAAAACGAAGTCGTCCCGCGCGAGCAGGGTGTCTTCCTGGGCGAGATCCGCCCGGGACGCCATGGCGATGCGCCCTTGCGAGTCCCTCCGTCTTTCAACGGAAAGTTGGTCCACACCCGCCGCCGATGCGGCGTCAGCTAGCGCTCTCAGGCGCTGAGCCGCCACATCCCGCGCGGCCGCGCGCCGGGCTTCCACGAACACCTGGTCCACCCCAGCCGCCAAGGCCGCTTGCGAAAGACTCCCAACAACATCATCCGAGCTATCCGCCTCTTCCGTTGTTTCCACGGAAAGCTGGTCCACATCCGCGGCCGCCGTCATGGCTACATCCGTAAACCTCGTCGACCGCTCGTCCGTGCGGGATTCACCCGCTACCGCCGTTTCCACCGAAAGTTGATCCACGCCTGCGCCCATGGCCGCCTCTGACAAGCTCGCCACGGTTTCGGCCGGACGCTCCGCGCGCGGAAAGTCCGCTGGCGTTTGCACAGTAAGCTGGTCCACATCCGCGGCAGCTGCCGCTTCGGAGAGAGTTGTTTCTTCCTCCATTTTGGACGCGACCAACGGAAAGTCCGCGGGAGCTTGCACGGAAATCTCGCCCAAATCCGAAGCGGCGGCAAAGACCGCTTCCGACAGGTCTGCGCCCTGGGCTACCGACGCGCCCAAATACGCCACGCCGCCATACGGCCGCAACCCGTCCAGCAAACTCGCCAACAACGGCGTGTCGGGCTCGATGCCCGCCGCTTGCGCGTCTTCGCTCAACACCATGCTAAACAGATAGGGTTGCACTGAAAATGAGGCCGGATCGGCTTCGATAACCGCCGCGCGCCGGCCGTACATACCGGTTTCAACGAGTTCCTCACGTAATGATTGCACTGCGTCGGCATCGTCTTCCACGACAACCAAATGAAGGTCACTGCGGTACAATACTTCCCGCAACAAATCACCGGAGCCCGCGCCCAGAATCAGGCCATATCCCTCGGATTCACCAAGCTCATCCAGCAACCGCTGGGCGGTGGCGGCCCAATCAGCGGACTGCGGCCTCAACGTCGCGGGGCTGTATTCGTGATGAACTGGATCAACCTCTTCGGGACCAAAGCAATACACCGCGCCGTCTTCGGTCGTTACGAACAGACGGTCGCGCGCCGCGAACTGGGAGAAGACCTCGCCCTCGATCTGATCGGACAATGCATCCACCCGGTCCTGGATCATCTCGTTGCGGTTGTACGCCAATCCCTCGGCGTCCACCGCGAATCCGCCATCGGGCTTAGCGCGGTATTCATTTTCCAGGACCTCGCCTGTATGCCGGTCGAAAACGGCTGGCAGGGCTCTTCCGCCAGAAACCACCAGGTCATCCTCACCGGCCGCCAAGTATCCCTGAGGCGCGAGTCCACCAAACCCTTTGGCGCCGCCATGAGGCAGGGACACATAATCGGAGCTGGTCGTGTCGTTGACCCACTCCTTTTCGCCGTTTTCCGCGTTAAGGGCGTAAACGAACACGCCGTGCAGCGGCCAAACACCAGCGGCGAAATAGATCGTCCCTTCCTTTATAACAGGACCGCCACGGGCCGCCCAGAAATTGATGATCCGCTCGTTGCCAAGGAGCCGGTCCTCCGACGGGCCGCCCTGGAACTTCCAGAGCTGCTCGCCGCTTTCGGCGTCCACGCAATAGAGGTAACCATCATCGGAGACAAAGTACACCTTGCCTTCCCAGGCGACGGGCGCCAAGCGGACAGGGCCGTCGGTGTAGAACCGCCACTCCTCCGCGCCGTCCTCTATGTTATACGCCGTCACACTGTCCGTGACGTTCGACGGAACAAAGATCCGTCCTCCCATCACCACCGGCGCATAGGAAACGTCAAACTCTAACTTGCCTCGATCGTCCCACTGATGCGGCCAAGCTCGCTTAGGTTCGGGCAATTCCCGCACCCATTGAAGGTGTAGTTCTTCCTCAAGTTCGAGAGGCGTGTTAGCGCTGCGAGCCGCGTCGTAGCGCCACATCGGCCAATCGGTTTCCTCCGCGGCAAAAGCGAGCGTGCTTGCACCCGCAAGCCCGGCCGCCATCGCCGTCACAATCAACCGCGTAAATCGCGTCTTTCCTTTTGACATTGCTGGATCTCCCTATCCATCGCTTCGTCTGCGATTCCAGATTAAATTCCCCACAGAATGGCTCCCTGCATCATGTTGAAGCACCATCTGCTTCTCCTTAGATTACGTACACGTCCAGATTTCTCCCCCCATACCGGGGCTTTCCAAAAGCTCGTTCCCCCCAAAACAGAGGCTCGATAAACCCCGCTTGGGGGCTACTCTAACCCCGATTTTGGGGCAAATTGGCCTGCACGGGAGTTTTTGGAAATCCCCACACGGGGGAAAACGAAGCCATCTAGTCCACCGACTGTCTTCGATGCAACAGCCCCAAAACGGCGGACTGGCTTCCTCGCCTCGTCAATACTCGCCTTATCACCCCCTTTCCGGACTGTCCACGAGTATGCATAACTACAATTTCGAAAGATGCTACTCAAGCGGACTCTACGCTGACTATGGTTACATACCGCATCTTCATATTGCAAGGACAGATTGCCGGCCCCTTGGATCCAAAGTGCGAGCGCCTAACGTGCTTGCCGAAGTAGTTCGGCGGGGATTCTGGGGCTAGGTTTTTTGCGGGGTCTATTATTGAGTCGTTCAACGATATGGCGCGCGTCGTCTTTTGAGAGGTTGTCCAGTCTAGCGGTTTTGGGCGGATATTGGCGCAGTAATCCGTTGATGTTTTCATTGCATCCGCGCTGATAAGAGGCGTAGGCATCGGCGAAGTAGGTTTCTACGTCCAGCGCGTTGGCGACGCTCTCGTGGCGGGCGAACTTGCGGCCATTGTCGAATGTGATCGTGCGCAACCAGCCGGCAGGCCTGGCCCGCTTGGGTGTAGCGCTTTTGAGCCCGCGCCGCCATGGCTTCATTCCCCTATGATGCGGGCGAGGCGCTCCAGGCTGCGCTCGCCCATGATGCCGTCCATGTTCACTTCGTAGTCGAAGGTTTCCCAGCGGGCGTGCTGGGTATTGCCG
>JBKHFO010000111.1:0-10946 GCA_046540175.1 Candidatus Hydrogenedentota bacterium | reverse complement strand
CTCTGGGCTTCCGCGCCAGCCGCCGGGTTGTTGATATCCGTGATGAAGTAGCGCTCGATGCCATCGCGCAGCCGTGGATAACTGTCGGGCAGGAGCGACCCATCGTCGTCCAGGTTATAGGTGCTCGGATCAAACCACCACGTAAACTGCAAGTCCCGGCCTAGATTGTTGCTTCCCCGCTCCCGAAAATGCTCGATCGAGGGCCATTCGGTGGGCGCGCTTTCGGCCTGAAGGGGCGTTGGAGCAAGACGGAGTGGAGGATGAGGCGCGGAGTGGAAAAGGAGTGGGAGAAGCGGCGGCGCGAACGGTTTAATCCGGTTCGTTGCTTGATGGGCCGGGTTCGTCGGCGGAGGAGGGAGAAGAGGGCGCCTCGTTGTCGCTTGCGGCGTCAGACGCCAGGGTTAGAAGGATGTGGTCGTAGCCGTACACGATCTCGACTTCGGGAAAGCTGGAAGCGAATTCCTCCCGCAGCATCGTGAGAAGGGTGTCGCCGGGTTCGATCGTGACCCGCCATTGGCGATCTTCTTCGGGAAGCTGCTCCACTTCGGGCGCTATCTCGAAGGATGCTCCCGTATACTCCTCAAGGTCTTCAAAAACCTCGAGAAAATCCGCTTGTTCGTATTCGATGCGTTCGTCCACCATTGTGCGATTCAGCCGGGCGTTGAGTTGGGGGGAAATGCGGCGGCCGGGCAAGAGGACGGAAGATTCGGTATTGTTGCGGGCGTTTTCAAGGTTGGGGTTATTCCAGGCCTCGGATTCGACGGACACCACTTGGCTCCGGGGCAACCGGATGTATACATCCTCGTACACCTCGACAACATAATCGATGGTGGTGAGCCTGACGATGCGAACTCCGTCGAGGGTCTGGCCTGATTTGAGCGTAAGGGCGCCGCTTGTCTTTTCAGGCGAGAATGGAGAGGAGGCCTCGTCGTCCGCGCCCGCGGGGAGCAGGGCGAGGATGGCCAAGATGGCCCACAGGCCCAGAGCGCCTCGTATCCATATGCTGCGGCGCGCGCTGGCCATGATCTTTCTCCGCTCCGCGATAAGGGGGCACGGCCCCTTGGGTCATTGGTAGGACACGTCTTGAGTCTAAGCGGTTTGAGGGCGGCTGTCAAGCCCCAATCGCCGGTTAAAGCGGTTTGCCGGGTGTCCACACCGCCCGCACCGCCGGCATCCTGCCGGCAAACAGCGCCGTCTCGAAGGCGGCGTTGTCTTTGCTCGCCCTTTTGGAAGGGCATCAAAAGGGATGTGGTTCGCTGGAGCAGCGTCCTCAACCGGCGACTGGAGGGAAGAGTCGCTGTTCGTTTTTCTTTAGCCTATCGTGCTAGATTAGACACAGTGCTTTGGAGTTTGCTCCTTTCGGGCGAACCCCATTATGGACGTACGAACAAACGGGAGGTTTGGAATGCAGAAGAAGAATGCTCTTACACGGCGCTCTTTCTTGGGAACGCTGGGGAAAGGCGGCGCCTTGGCCATGGGGCTTTCCGCCGGCATTGGCGCCCGTGCGCAACACGAGCAGGCCGCCGCGGGAAACAACGGCCCTTGGCAGATCGGAGTTTACACCCGGCCGTGGGCCAGTGAGGATTATCGCACGGCCCTCGACGCCATCGCCGAGGCGGGGTATGACTACGTCGGTCTCATGAGCGGTGTGCTGGACGGAGAGTCGGGTCTGCTTATCACCCATCAGACGTCCGTGGAAACCGCGCAGGCCATCGGCGAGGCGTGCGAGGAGCGGGGGTTGGCGGTTCCGTCGCTCTATGGGGGCGGCATTCCCGTGGCGGAGTCGCTCGAAGCGGGCGTCGAGGCGATGCGCCGGCTGGTGGACAACTGCGCGGCGGCAGGCTCGACGGGCTTGGTCATGGGCGGAACGGGCGACCCCGATCTCCACGACGCCTACTACGAAGCCATCGCGGAAACCTGCGATTACGCCGCCGAGCATAACGTGGGCCTGAGCGTGAAGCCTCATGGCGGGCTCAACGCCACGGGCGCCCAATGCCGCGACATCGTGAACAACGTCGGGCATGAGAACTTCCGCGTTTGGTACGACCCCGGCAACATCTTCTATTACTCCGATGGAGAGCTGGACCCGGTGGATGATGCGCCCGATGTAGACGGGCTCGTCGCTGGCATGGCCGTGAAGGACTACGTGCATCCCCAAGATGTCAACGTGACGCCGGGAGACGGCCAAGTAGATTTCGAGGCGGTGATGAACCGGTTGTGGGAAGGCGGTTTCACCGGCGGCCCCTTGATCGTGGAAACCTTGGCCTCCGGGACTACCGAGGAAACCATCGAGGAAGCGCGCAAAGCGCGGGAGTTCCTGGAGGAACTCGTGGCGGGGCTCGGCTGATTCATGGGGGATGACGCTCGTCCGGCTCGTGTTTCGGGCGGGGCGGGCGTCTTCCTTTTAAGCAAGCGCCTTGATGGCAGAAGGAGCAATCGCGATGCATCCTAAGAAAATCCCTGGGCCCCTGCTTGCGCTGGCGAGTGGGATAGTTCTTGTTGCGGGGGCCGCGGCGGCCTTGCAAGAAGGCGCCGGGTTGGCGCAAGAGTATGCCGGCGATGAAGGAATCGAAGGGGATCCCCGCGTTGTGTTTGTCGAACGGTTTGTCGAGGACCTCGAAACCATCTTTGAGCGCTACGACGACGTGGCCGCTCCGGACCGGATGCAGCTGGACGGGGACACCCCGCCTGGCGCCGCCACGGACGCTTCGCTGCTGATGACGCATGTGGGCGGCGAGGGGGATTCCATTCATCTTTTCACCCGCTTGCCAGATTATGAACAGGGCTACGACAAACTTCATCTGCGGTTCTACGTGAAGTTTGACGAGGACTGCTGGCCTGTCCACCATTTCGTGGGACTGGGGGGATATCATCCGCCCACCCCTTGGCCCCAAGGCCAAGCGGGCCAGCGCCCCGAGGGGGACGACCGCTTCTCGACCGCCGTCGAACCGTTTGGCTCTGATTGGCGCTGGGATTTCTATACGTATTGGAGCGAAATGCGCGGCAATCCCACGGAGACGCATTACGGCAACGACTTCGTGAACGATCCAGACTTGGAGGCGGCGCGCGGCGAGTGGATCAGCGTGGAATGCATGGTGAAACTGAACACCCCGCCGGATGAGCGGGATGGCGAACAAGCCTTCTGGATCGACGGCGCCCTTCATCGCGTGGACGGCCAAATCGTCAGTCATCTTGGACCAGGGTTTCCGCGGGGAAGCTGGACCTGGGACACGTGGACGCCGGATCCCGATGGCGAACCCTTCGACGGCTTCCGCTGGTGCGCCACGGAGGATCTCGCGATCAATTACCTCTGGCTTTCGCTGTACATCACGGGCGCGCCCGAGGGCTACGAGAGCAAGGTCTGGCTCGACCACGTGGTGGTGGCCGAGGAATACATCGGCCCGCTGGCGCCCAATTAGCGCTAATGTTGTGGGCAAGCGCTTTTTACGCCACTGGACTGGCTCCGATTAGAGTTCACGGCGAGCCGGTTAGGTGGGCCTGTTGGCCTATGCGCGGGCGCCTATCGAAAAGCCCTATGTCTTTCCTAGGGGATGGATTTGTTGCAGAACCATTTCAGACTAGGAGGATTATTCAATTGGGACACCTATAAATTGGGGCTGACGAAGTACTAGCGTTCGGACACGCCGGCGCACGGCGTTGCGGGGAGTTCGCACCCATTTGGGAATGGTCGCAGGGAATGCGGGCGTATGCTATCATGATTCCCGCCAACTACAGGAGCAACAACAAGAAAGGGAGGTGAAAACCAATGCGCATTTTCTCAACAATGGTTTTGGCGATGGCGCTTTGTGCGCCGGCGATGGCCCAGGAGGATCCCTGGGAACCCGACGAGGACGGGTACATCCATCTCTTCAACGGCGAGGACCTGGAAGGCTGGAATATCGTGGGCGACGAGGACGGCTTCTGGGTCGAGGACGGCGTCATCCGCAGTGAAGGCGGCGCGGGCGGCGACTGGATGTACTTCGAAGAGCGCACGTTCGACGACTTCGAATTGGTCGTGGAATGGCGTCTGTCCGAAGACGGCAACAGCGGCGTGTTCATGCGTGTTCCCTCCGATGAAGGCGCGCCCTGGGTGACGGGCTACGAAATACAAATCGTGTGCGAAACCCACGAACGTGAGGATCAACATTGCACGGGCTCGCTTTATGATTACGTCGAAGTGGATCCCCGTCCCGATGAAAGTCCGGAGGAATGGCGGGAGTTTGTCATTCGCGCGGAGGACGAGCACATCGAAGTTTCCTGGGAAGGGGAACAGATCATCGACTTTGATCAGAGCACAATGGAGGAAACCGAGGGCAAGCCGTTGGAAGGCTACATTGGGTTGCAAGACAGTCACGCCGGGGCGGGAACTTGGATCGAGTTCCGGGAAGTCAAATTGAAACCCCTGGAATGACGCAACGAACAAACCGCGAATGAACCACGGATGGACGCTGATAAACATGGAGACAAGACGGGAAAGCGCTGTTCTCCGGCGCGTTGCGTTCATCCGTGGTTTTCTTTTTCCGGCGCGAATGAATATGTTCTGGTCCATGACGAATGCACGTAAGCACACCCGGCGAAGTTTGGTATGGGTACGTGGATGCCGTAACAATTGATGGGGTCACCCTATGACAAAGGACGTGAATCGCTCGAAGAGGCGCGCCATTTCGCGGCGCGGGTTTCTGCAAGGCAGCATGGCGGCCGCTGGGTTGACCATCCTTCCGAGCCGTTCGGCGCCGCGAGCGGAGGAGGCCCGGCCCAATAATCGCGTGGCGGCGAGTGACAAAATCCAGTTGGCGTGCGTGGGTTTGGGAGGAAGGGGCGGCGCCATCGGCCAGCTTATGGGCGGCTCAGACCTTACCGAGGTCGTTGCTTTGTGTGACGTGGACCTGCGGAGCCGGACCGAAGCGATACGTCAAGCGTTTCCGGACGCGCCGGTCTATCAAGATTTCCGGGAGCTATTCGCCGAGCATGGCGAAGCCATCGACGCCGTCACCATCGGAACGCCCGATCACACGCATTTCCCCATCGCCATGCAAGCGATGTCCTTGGGCAAACACGTTTATCTGGAGAAGCCGCTGGCGCTCACGTTCCGCCAGGTGGAGTTGCTCATGCAGGCCCAGAAGCAATTCGGCGTGGTGACGCAAATGGGCAATCAGGGACACGGCCAGCGCCGGTTGATGCAGTTCAAGGCGTGGATGGACGCCGGGATCATCCACGATGTCACCCGCATCGACGCATGGCTCACGGACACGCAACGGTGGGATCTGCTGCACGACGGCACATGGGACATCCCGGAAGGCGAACCCGCGCCAGAAGGGTTGGACTGGGAACTCTGGCATGCCGATCAACCGGAGGAGCGCCCATACAGCTGGAAGTTTCACCCCTTCGCGTGGCGCAACTGGCACGATCTCGGCACGAGCCTCTTCGCCGATTGGGGCGCTCACTTGCTCTCCGACGCCCATCAGTTCCTCGAACTTGGATTGCCCGCGGAGATTGCGTTGGAGCATCCCGAAGAGCCCACGCAGCACCTCTTTCCCACGGCGGCCCGCGTTCGCCAAACGTTCCCCGAGCGCAACGGCACGCCCGCGGTCACGCTCACGTGGCATAACAGCCGGGACGACGAGCAACTGCCCGAGGCCCCGCCCGGAATGGACAGGGAGGAGCTGAACTTCGCGGGCAGGCTATTGTACGGCGGCGATGACCTGGTCTTTTATGGCAAGGAACACCACGACGAACTCGAGATCCTCCCTGAAGAACGGTGGGAGGAAGTGGCCCCGGATCCGCCCGAATATGGGACCACCTCGAGCCACCACGAGAACTTCTTGCACGCGTGCCGCGGAGAAGAGGAGACGCGGTCGCCCTTCGATGTGGCGGGTCCCATTACGCAAGTATTGTTGCTGGGCGCCATCGCCCAACGGGTGGGCGGGACGTTAACGTTTGACCCTGGGACAAAACGGTTTCCGGACAATGACGCGGCCAACGCGTTGTTGGACGGACCATCGCCGCGAGAGGGGTGGGGAGCGTTCTACGAGATGGTGTGAGGCCGCCATTGGCATTCATGGATAAAGATTCCCTTAGGGTAGGCGCCGCGCCATGACCGATAACCTCTCCATGCGGACGATTGAACCGTCCGGCGCTCCGGAGCGGGCGGTGCTGGTGGGGCTTGCCTTGTCCCAGCAACCGCCGGGCGAGGTGGACGAATCCCTTGACGAGATGAAGCGCCTGGCTTGGACGGCCGGGGCGGAGGCCGTGTGTACGATTGTTCAGCGCCGGGACAAGCCCGATCCCGCCACGCTCATCGGCCGGGGCAAGATCGCCGAGGTGCAGGCGGCCGCCGCCGAACTCGAAGCCGGGCTTATCCTGTTCGACGCCGACCTGAGCCCGGCGCAAAACGCGAAGCTGCAAGACGCGCTTAACACCGATCCCGAGCGCCCCTTGAAAGTGGTGGACCGCACGCAGCTCATTCTGGACATCTTCGCCCAGCGCGCTCAAACCAATGAGGGCAAGCTCCAGGTCGAGCTGGCCCAGTTGCAGTACAACCTCACGCGACTGACGGGGCGCGGCGCCGAAATGACCCGGCTCGGCGGCGGCATTGGGACGCGCGGTCCCGGTGAACAGAAGCTGGAAGTCGACCGGCGCGTCATCCGGAGGCGCATCGACCGGTTGCGCAACGATCTCGAAAAGGTGCGCAAGAGCCGCCGGGTCCAACGCAAGCAACGGAGCGAGGACGCCGTGGCCACGGTGTCCCTTGTGGGCTACACGAATGCGGGCAAGTCCTCGTTGCTGCGCGCATTGACCCATTCCAGCGCCTTTGTGGAGGACAAACTCTTCGCCACGCTGGATCCCACAAGCCGCCGGTGCGATTTGCCCAGCGGGCGGACCATCGTACTTACCGATACGGTCGGGTTCATCCGTAAACTCCCGCACCACCTCGTGGCGGCGTTCCGCGCGACCCTTGAAGAAGTCGTGGAGTCGGACCTCTTGCTGGTGGTGGCCGATGCGGCCCACCCCGCCGTGGAGAGCCAGATCCGGGCGGTTTACGACGTGCTCGAAGAGATCGGCGCCGCGGAAAAGCCGGCGCTCACGGCGTTCAACAAAGCCGACATTACCGATAGCGAACAGACCCATCAGTTGATACGCGGACACGACGGGCGCCTCGCCGTGTCCGCGCGGACCGGCGAAGGGTTGGACGCCCTGCTCCACGCCATTGACGAATACGTCCGGCCCCAACGCCAACGGGTTCAGTTGCGCATCCCCCAGCGGGAAGCGAGACTCGCGGCGCAAGTGCACGCCAACGGCAAGGTGCTGGACGAACGCTACGAAGGCGACGACATCCTGTTGGACGCCGAAATCGAGCCGCACCTGCGCCGCCAACTGATGGATTACGAGTATGTGGAGTAACAGCAATGGCCGGATACGGCGCTGTGCGGGGCGTTTACATCCCCCGGCCCCGCGGGCCGGAATAGTACCGCCGGCATCTTGCCGGCAAAAAGGCGCCTCCTTGAAGGCGGTACGAATTATTCCCCCTTTGAAGGGGGCTCGAGGGGGATGTTGTTCCTTGGAGCAACCACTTACCCGGCAATTGGGGAGTAACATCGCGTAATGTCCAACGCGCCTTCGGACCCGCTGCCCCGGATACGCGTCGCCGCCATCGCCGTGCGGGACGGCGCTATCCTGCTGGTCCGCCATCAGAAGCACGGCGAACGCTACTGGCTTCTGCCCGGCGGCGGCGTCGATTTCGGGGAGACGCTCACCGAGGCCTTGGCGCGGGAAGTGCGCGAGGAGACGGGGCTCGGCGTGGAAGTGGGCGGCCTCGTCTTCGTGCACGATTCCATCCCGCCGGATCGCCACCGGCACCAAGTGAACCTGTACTTCATGGCCAGCGTGGGGGAGGGGGAACCCCGGATTGCGCAACCCGACGGCCGGCTCGTGGACGCGCGATTCGTCCCACGGGAGGAATTGCCGCGCCTCGCCCTCTACCCCGACGTGCGCGAACCCTTGGCCGCCGTGCTTTCCGATGGGTCACCCCGTCCGCCCACGTATCTCGGAAGCCTGTGGAAGGCGTAGCCAGCCGGGCCGGAAGACGGCTTCGTTCAAAGAGGGAGTACACTCATCAGTGAAAAACGAACGAACAAGCGTCTGGGATGCCGCGGAGCATCTGGAAACGGAGGAAGACATGGCCGCGTATTTTGAGGCGGCGCTGGAAGAGAATGATCCATCGCTCATTACTGCAGTCCTCGGAGACATAGCCCGGGCAAAGGGAATGTCTGAGATAGCCAGAAAGGCGGGACTCGGTCGAGAAAGCCTCTACAAAGCGCTTTCACCAGAAGGGAATCCTGAGTTCGCCACGATCTTGAAGGTGGTCAATGCGCTTGGACTGCAGTTGCACGCAGCTCCAGGGAAAGAGAAATCGATCCCATGAAAGGCGCTTGAGGGAACGTGGGCCAACGGCGCGCTGGAGGCGCGATAGCAAGTAGCATGGGGCAAGCGAAGCGCAGCCCCATGTAACAGGCCGCCTCACGAATCGGTCCTGAAGGGACCGAAGCAATCGCGATGCTTAGCGTTTAGATCCCCCGGCCCTAACGGGCCTCCCTTTTCCAAGAGGGAATTCGTTGCTTCACCTGTTGGGCGAATAACGTCCCACCCGATGTGGCTGCTGCACGGAGGAGAATTTTCCCTTGGAAGGGGGATCAAGGAGGATGTTCTTCCGTGGAGTAGCGCTGTGATCCGGCGATTGGGGCCGGCGCTTTGACATGCGTTTTCCCCCGGACTACACTAGGATTGCCGGGCCGACGAGGCCATCGGATGTTTCGATAAGAGAGGAAAGTTATACAGAAACCACATATCCTTCCAATATCCTGTGCCGAAAAGAGCCCGACGCTTTGTGAATATGGGCTTCATGCCAGAAGGCGTGCAGCGGTGTTATGCCGCGATTTCGCGGCCCAAAGGTGTTATGAAGGAACGATATAACCAGTGTTATGCCGCAGGAGGAACCGGATAAGTGATACCAAGCATCAACAGTTCGGGCGTTCTTCCACCGTTCTTGCCAGGTGAGGAACCGACGGATCCTGCCGCAATGGCTCCATACCCCGCGTCGATTACGGAACTCGCTTCAGAATTCGCTACCACCCCTGAGCGATCTGCGATCTTGGCAGGATTATTGGCTTTTCGCGAGAGACTCCGCAGCGCTGGAATTGATCAGGGGTTCCAGTGGATTGATGGCAGCTTCCTGGAGGACTGCGAAGGGATACGGGGGCGCCCGCCCAAAGATATGGACCTCGTAACGTTCGCGCGAAGGCCTCGCCAGCATCAACAGCAAGCGGAGTGGCAGGCGTTTTTCCAGGCCAACCTAAATCTGTTCAGGCGCAAGGATGTGAAAGCGGCTTATGGCTGTGATGCCTTTTATATTGACCTTTGTCTGCCTCCCGAAGCGGTAGTATCACGCTCAAGATACTGGTTCGGATTACTGTCCCATCAACGATCCACGTATCTTTGGAAAGGTCTGATTGAGGTTCCGATCGTGGACGATGATGATGAAGCCAGAGCATTGCTCGGAGGTGGGTCTGATGCCTCTTAAACTGACAGTTGACTCGCTCAAAGCTGAAGCGGCAGGCCTGCAGCAGCTTCTTGATGAGGCTAGCCAGGTTGGTGATATTGTTGGCGAACTTCAATACAAGGAGCGTTTGGAGGAAATTGCTAGCGAATTAGCCGAACTTGCCGATTCGGATACGCATTTGGCGAGCGTCGCTATGTTCTTTAGTGGGAAGCCCGTAGTTGGGTCACGAGGTATCTCTGCCGATTTCGCAGGCAAGTTGCTTGAGTCATATCAAGATATTGTTTCAAAAGCCTTCGCAAAGGCCGAGGTCGGCGTGCTCGGGGAGCGTGGTCGCATTCCTTTGAAGCAAAGCGCCGATCTGATGGTAACTGGACTCACGCACGGCTCTTTTGGATTCGTACTTGAGGAACTTGCAGATCAGACCGAGCCTTATGACGCGGATCTGAAGGAGATTCTCTCAAGCGTTTCGGACCTATTGCAGCATTTAGGAGCTGAGAACGAGAACGACTTTGACTCGGCCGTAGAAGATCTCGACCCACGGTCCTTGGGCGCGCTTCGAGAGTTTTTTAAGGGACTTGATACTGCAGGGGCGCAGGTTCGCTTTGTGGAAGATGCACGGGAGTTTTCTCTCGACAAGAAAGCTGTGCATCGCGGGCGTGTGCGAACCGAAGCTATCGAGATTGATGAGAGAACTGAGATAATCAATGGCGTGCTGATGGGCTTTTTACCTGATCACAAGAAATTTGAACTTCGGGACGATGCCGGGACAACCATTTACGGAACTGTGAGTAAAGAAGCCGCTGAACAGTTCGTTCGTGCAGTCCAACATCACGCTGCAGTGATTGGAGAGCCGTGCGAGGCCGAATTCATTGTCAGGGAAGTTCGCCCACTTAATCGACCGCCCAGATTGAACTATCGATTGGTAGGTTTCCACAAAATTGGAAGTGCGGCATAACAACAGCATGCAGCGGAAGTCGCTGCTCATCCAGGCGTTGTGCTTGAAAGATGAGCGATGACTAATTCCCAGCTTATGTGTCCTCACTGCGGTGAATTTGTTGGTGTTTCTCTTGGGGTAACCGCCTCAGCCATCCCGTAGGGATGCCCGCTGGGGTCGTTTAGATGTCCACCATCGAGTAAGACAAGAGTCCAGCCTTCACGGTAAACTCCAAGCGGACCTAATCGCCGGATGAGGAGTCTGCGCCGGGGGGAGAACATCCCCCTTGAACCCCTTCAAAGGGGGAATTGTGCTTGAAAGCCGGCAAGATGCCGGCGTTACGGGGCATTCACAAATTCGGCGCTGAAAGGTGAAAAGGTTGTGCGGAGATGCGTGTCAAACGCGAAGGCGAAAAACTAAGGGGGGTAGATCGATAGGCATGGCGAACTCTGGCGC
>JBKHFO010000110.1:0-11009 GCA_046540175.1 Candidatus Hydrogenedentota bacterium | reverse complement strand
ATTGGGCATCACACCATCTTTCTGCCCGGCGACTACCGGGGCGCGTTCACGGATTTGTTCAACAACGGCCGTCTGCCCGCCGGGCTTCCCTTTTACACCAGCGTGGCCTCGGCCACCGACCCCGGGCTGGCCCCGCCCAACGGGACCAGTGTGTTCGTGCTCGCGCCCGCCCCCCTTCTAGGATCGGGGAATGGCCAAGCGGACGGCGCGGATCCCAGCGTCATCCGCGAGCGCGTGCTGGCCCGATTGAATCACCATGGGGTTGACCTCTCGGAGGCCGATATTCACACCGAGACCGTGTACACCCCAACCGACTGGCGCGATCGTTTTGGGCTCTACCGGGGTTCCGCCTTTGGCGAGGCGCACACGCTATTCCAGATGGGGCCTTGGCGCTCCCCAAATTACGCGCGCGCCATCGACGGGTTGTATTACGTGGGCGCCGGGGTCCCGCCGGGCACGGGGATGCCCATGGTCGTTCTCAGTGGCCGGATGACGGCGGAACGGATCGCAAGCCATGCACGTTAAACGGTACGGTACCGGCTCGGAGCAGGTATTTCTGGCGGTCCACGGATGGGCGGGAAATCACCGCACATTCGCGCCGTTGGCGCGTCATTTGCCGGACAACGCGTCGATTTTGGCCGTGGATTTGCCGGGCTACGGCAAGTCTCCCCCGCCTCCCGAATGGCGGATGGAATACATCGTGGATGAACTAGTGGAAACGGCCCGGCAGGCGCCTGGCGGGCCAATAACCTTCATGGGGTTGTGCAGCGGGGCGGTGCTCGCGTTGATGGCGGCGAAGGAAACGCCCGAGCGCGCGGCGCGGGTCGTCATGATCGATCCGTTCGCCTATGTGCCGTGGTATTTCCGCATCTTCCTCTGGGGAAGCTTTGGCTATTACGCCTATCATGTGACGTTCGCCAATTCCCTCGGCCGCCGAGTCACCAATCGGTCGCTGGCAAGCCGCCGGACCGGGCAAAGCAACCTGACCAAGGCCTTCGCCCAGGTAGATCACTCGGTTACGTTGTCGTACTTGCGCATGTTCAATACGGTGGACACCATGGGTCCGTTCAGGGAAATGCGCTTGCCCATCGACATCGCCCATGGCGAACGCACGTTCGCGGCGGTGAAGGATTCCGTGAAGAGCTGGCGCGCCCAATGGCCTCAAGCGCGGGCGTGGGAGTTGCCGGGAGCGGGCCATCAACCGATCGAGGAGGCCGGGGCGTCGCTGGCGGAGGTCGTGTTCAACGAGGCGGCGGAGGAATGACGGCGCTCGGATGGGTGGTCTTTATCCCCGCGTTGATGACCGCCTTGCTGATGGCGTGGAACGTGATTCAGTGGCCGCGAATCGAACCGGCGCCCACGGCGGCGGCTCCGCCGGAGCGCGTCTCCGTCTTGATTCCAGCGCGAAACGAGGCGGAGCGCGTCGGCCCATGCATAATGAGCGCGCTCGCTCAGGGCGATGCCGTGGCGGAAGTGCTGGTGTACGACGATCATTCGACGGATGGGACCGCCGAGGCCGCTTGTTCCGCCGCGGAGGGAGATACCCGGTTACGCGTGGTCTCGCCTCAGCCATTGCCGGAAGACTGGGCGGGCAAACCGTTCGCCTGTCATACACTCGGTGGGGAAGCGAAGGCGGATTGGCTGCTGTTTCTCGACGCGGACGCGCGCCTTGCAGCCGGTGGATTGAACGCCATGCTCATGGAGGCGCGCCAGCGCGACGTGACGCTCCTCGCGCCATGGCCGGGCATTGAACAACATGGGGCTTGGGAACAACTGCTTATGCCCCTGCTCAACTTCTGTGTGTTCACCATGTTTCCCGCGTCACTGGCCCTGCGAAGGCGCGACGCGTCGATGGGATTGGCGCATGGCGCGTGCATCTTGGCCAGGAGAGAGACGTACCACCGCATCGGCGGGCACGAGACGGTCCGCGGCGCGCTCTTCGAGGATACGCGGCTCGCGCGGCAATGGCGCGCCCAGGGCGAGCGTAGCGCCTGTTTGGACGGAAGCCGGGTGGTTCAGGTGCGGATGTACGACACCTTGGGCGGCATCTGGCGGGGCTTCGCCAAGAACGTCCACAGCGGCTTCGAGCGGCAGTCGAGTTTCTGGTTGTTCATGGCCGCGCATGCCGCCTTGGGCATGGCGCCGTTCGTCATTGCCCCTTGGCGTTTACTCATAGGCGTTTCAGCGGGCGGATGGCTCGCCGCGGCCCTTTCCGTGCTCGCCGCGCGGGCCTTGCTGACCTGGCGTTTCGCGTATGCGTGGTGGCCCGTCCTGCTGCACCCCGTGGCCGAGGCTATGTTGATCGCGCGCGGGATCGCGGCATGGGGCCTGTGGGTAACGGGACGAGGCCCCGAATGGAAAGGCCGCCACTATCCCAGCGCGCGCGGGGCGGCGGCCTCGACGAAAGAAAGGCAAGGCTTGTGAACACGGTTGTTATCGTGGGAGGCGGACTTGGCGGTCTGGCGCTGGCGCTCCGGCTGGCGGCGCAAGGCCTTTCGGTGACGGTCTGCGAGAAAGGGCCGCGCCTGGGCGGAAAGATGAACCGGTGGAGCCCCGGCGGCTACACCTTCGATACGGGCGCCTCCCTCATCACCATGCCCGGCGTCTTCGCCGATCTGTTTCAGGCGGCGGGCGTCCGCATTGAGGATCACCTTGATCTCATGCGGGTGGAGCCCTTTGCCCGGTACGTTTTCCCGGACGGCGTTGAATTCACGTACAGCGCCAGTCTGCCCCGTTGGACGAGAGAGTTGGACCGCATCGAGCGGGACGGCGCGCAGCGCTTTTTCCGCTTCATGGAGTTGGGCGCCCGGCTGTTTCACCTTTCCTCCGCCACGTTTCTGCGCCGTCCCGTAAACGCCCCGCCCGACGCGGCCGTGTTGCGCGCGTTGCGTCACGCGCCGCTGCGGCATGGGTGGGGCAATTATCACCGAACCGTCGCCAGCCACTTCAAGAGCCCGCATCTCGTTCAGCTCTTCGACCGCTATCCCACCTACGTGGGCTCCTCCCCCTATGCGTGTCCAGCCACCTTGGCCGTCATCCCGTATCTCGAGTACGCCTTCGGCGGCTGGCACATCCGCGGAGGACTCTATCGCCTTATCGAGGCGCTCGCTGGGCTTGCCGCCGAACGCGGCGTCACCTTCCGTTGCGACGCCCCCGTGGCGCGCATCGAGCACGGCGGGAACCGCGTCAAGGCGGTGGTCTTGGAGGACGGAGAGGTCATCCCCGCCGATGCCGTGGCCGTCAACGCCGACGCCTCCACGCGCGGCCGCCTGTTGGGCGCCGGGGACGCGCCGCCCTTGCCGGACAAGGCGCGATCGCTGTCGGGCGTCGTGATGCTGCTCGCGCTTAACCGGAAACTGCCGGAACTTGGCCATCATACCGTGTACTTCTCCGCCGATTATCCCAAGGAATTCGCCGATCTTTTCGAGGACCGGCGGTTTCCCACCGACCCGACGGTCTACGTCAACATGCCCACCCACGCGGACCCGTCCATGGCGCCCGAAGGTGGGGAAAGCCTGTTCATCATGGCCAACGCCCCGGCCTTGGGCGCGGCGGGCTGGAGCCCGGAGACGAGCGCGCTGGCGCGGGAACGAATGCTGGCCCGGTTGAAGGCGGGCGGCTTCCCCGATGTGGAGGACGCCATTGTAACGGAGCGCATGATCACCCCGGCGGACTTCGAGGACGCGTACGGGACGCCAGGCGGCGCGATCTACGGAACCCACAGCCACGGCTGGCGCAGCGCCTTTTTCCGGCCGCCCAACAAGGACCGCCGCGTGGGCGGACTGTATTACGTGGGCGGAAGCAGCCATCCCGGCGGAGGCACGCCCACCGTGCTGCACTCCGCGCGGATAACCAGCGAACTGATTCTACGCCATGAAATCTCGTAACGCATTGCGATGGGTCTTGGTAGCTGTCTACGGCTTGTTCTGGGCTGGCGGGATCGTCTCCTACATGGTCCGGGGCGCGCCGCCGGACGATGCCGCGTGGGCGGCGCCCCTGTTTCTTCTGTTGGCGGGGCTGGTGATAGTGGCGTGGGCCGATACGCGGGACTGGCCCGCCATCCTAGGGGCCGGCCTCATCGGGTATGCAGCCGAGATTCCCGGGACACATCTCGGCGTTCCCTTCGGCCATTACGACTACACGCACGTGCTTTTCCCGCATCTGTTCGGCGTGCCGCTCGTGCTCATCGCGGCGTGGCTGATCCTCATCGCCTACGTGCGGGATATGCTCCAGCCCCTTGAACTCCGCCTCCTACCGTTCGCGCTCTGCGGCGCGGCGTGGATGACCGCCATCGACCTGGTGCTTGATCCCCTCGCGGGCGGCCCTCTCAACTACTGGGTGTGGGAAAGGGACGGCTGGTATTACGGCATTCCCTGGACGAACTTCGCGGGCTGGTTCGTGGTGAGCCTCATCATCTTTCTCGTGTTCCGCCAACGATGGCGCCTCAACGCCGCCGCGCGCTGGCTCGGCCTCTCCGTCATCGCCTTCTTCGGCCTGATCGCCCTCGCCCAAGGCTACTGGGGCCCCTTGGCCATCGCCATGGGTCTGACAGCCCTGCACTTCGGCCTGCTGGCGAAACAACCAGCCAGTCCCAACGCGGGAGCTTCCGCGCTCTGAAGCGCTACCAGGGAGGGGGCAATGAACAAAAGAGACGCGGACCGGGGCGATCCGCGTCTCTTTCTCTGTATTTCGCGTTGGCGCATGCGGGAGCGCCGGCGCGGACGGATTACCGGCCCAGCACCTTGCGGCCCTCGGAGGACTGAATCCCGCTGATAATCCGTTGGAAGCCTTCCTCGTTGCGGCAGGCCGACACCGCCTCTTCGCGGTCCACCACGCCTTCCTTGTACAGCTTCACGGCGTACTGGTCGAACGTCGTCATGTCGCCATCCGTTTCGATGATGTCGTGCAGCTTATCAATCTCGCCTTCCAGAATGGCGTCCCGCACAATGGGCTTGCCGCCGAGGAGCATCTCCACGCAGGGGACACGCCCGCCGCCCTTGCGTTTGAGAAGCCGTTGGCAGACCACCCCGCTCAACGTGTACGCCAGCTCCTGGCGGATGAGGTCGCGCTCGTTTTGCGGGAAATAGCTGATCACGCGGTTAACCGTATCCACCGCCGTCATCGTGTGCAAGGTGCTGAACACCAAGTGGCCGGTCTCGGCGGCGCTGACGCCGGCGCGGATGGTGTCCATGTCGCGCATCTCTCCGACGAGGATGACGTCGGGGTCCTCACGCAAGGCGCCGCGCAGGGCGTTGGCGTAGCTATAGGTATCCCGGCCAATCTGCCGTTGGGAAATCAAGCTTTCCTTGTCCCGGTACACATATTCGATGGGATCTTCAACCGTGATGATGTGGGCGTGCCGCCGGGCGTTGATGTAATCCACCATCGCGGCCAGGGTGGTCGATTTCCCGCTACCGGTGATCCCACACACCAAGAAGAGTCCCCGGTGATGGTTTGTGATCCCTCTCACGATATCCGGAATGTTGAGGTCGGCAAAGGCCGGCGGCTCCTCGGGGATGAGCCGAATGGCCAACGCCATGGAGCCTTGCTTGATATAGCCGCTCACACGCAGGTACCCAACCCCCGCCGAGTGGTAGTTGAAGCTGTTTTCGCGTTCGGCCTCGAGCCTCTTCACTTCCTCTTCGCCGCCAAGTTTTAGGACGACATCTCCCATGTCGTCGGCCGACAACGGCTCCATGTCCACGGGTTCGAGTTCGTTGTCAACCCGAATGTACGGCCGGGAACCCGCGCGCAAATGCAAGTCAGAGGCGTTTTTCTCCTCCATGTGCTCGATGAGCCAGTTGACGTTTACGCCCGAGGAGCGGTATTGGTGTACCGTGGGATGCCACGACTGCGACCGCAGACTCTCAGCCACATGTTGTTCAACGACCGTGTCCACCGGACTCAATTGAGCAATCTGAGACCAATCAAAGGAGGGCAGCGTAATCGAACAGGTCCCATTATCCATCTTGACGTGCGTCTTGAACGGGGCCGACTCGAGGGCCGATTTGACGGCTTCCGGGGTGACGCCGTCTTTTGGGTTAAACGCGATGCGCAGGCTGTCCACCCGCTTCTGGAGGTTTTCCGCCTTGGCGTACAATGTACAATCCTGCGTCCTGACCTCGAACTCCTTGGGCGGGCCAGACTGCCGAATAAGTTGCGTAGCGGCGATGCGAAACACATCGAACACGGTGCTGGAGGAACGTGTGCCTATGACCATGACGTTGGAACTCCTGGTGCTTGGGGCCGGGCTCGCCTTATCATCGCTGAGCCCTTCCAGTTAGCGAATACAATTAGGATGCTTCGACCTCAACAATGAGGGTCACAGAGTAGCATCCGGCAAGGCCTACTTCAACGTGGCGGGCCTCGAAATACATAGTATTTATCACGTTCACCCAAAGGCCTAAGACGGTATTGCGTGTTCCCATCCGCGATTGGCGTAGGCTTTTGCGCTGTCTCAGGGGAATTTGCTATGTTTCCCGTCAGGATTATATGCGCCAACGGCAATGGACCACGCCGTGTAACCTCCCCTTGCCCTCACGCCATAACGAGTCAATGCCAATCACGCGGCAGGGGAACGCGTCGCAGAGGGAAAATCATGACGAAAGAACAATGGGAAACCCTGGTCGCGGTGACGCAGGGCAAGTGGAGCGGTCCACCGCCAGTGGGATTGATCATCGATAGTCCTTGGCTGCCGCCTTGGGTGGGCATGGACCGGATGGATTATTTCACCAGCGAGCGGTGCTGGCTTGACGCCAACTTGAACGTAGTCAAAGCGTTCCCCGAGGTCCTTTTTCTACCCGGGTTCTGGTCAGAGTACGCCATGGCGACCGAACCCTCGGCTTTTGGAGCAAAGTGCGTTTGGCCGGAAGGGGACCTCCCTTTCGCGGAGCAAATCATCGGCGCGATGGACGATATGGGCCGCATCGAACGGCCAAATCCCCGCCGGGACGGGCTGCTTCCCTTTGTCATCAAGCGGCTGCAACAGACCGAGACCCGGATCAACGATGCGGGACATGGCATCTACTTCGCCGTCGCCCGGGGACCGATGAACATCGCCGCGTTTCTGATGGGGACGACCGAATTCTTGACCGCCTTGCGGATGCTTCCCGATGAGACGCATGCCCTGCTCGACACAATTACCTCGTTTCTGGAGGAGTGGCTTCAATACCAAAAGGAATGCTTCCCTTCCATCGACGGGATCTTGCTGCTGGACGACATTGTGGGATTCACCGGCGAGGAGGACTTCCGGGAGTTTTCGCAACCCTATCTGAAGCGGGCGTTCCACGCCTTCGACGCCACGGTCCGGTTCTTCCACAACGACGCCGAAGGCGCGGCCACGGCCCAGCAGTGCGAAGAAATTGGCATCAACCTGTTCAACTTCAGCTTTCAGCACAGCATCGCCGGAATGCAACGCCTCACCCACGGCAATGTCGCCCTGCTCGGCAATATCCCGCCGCGGGATGTGTTGGCCGTGGGCGGGCCGGAAGAGGTCCGCGAAGCAATCCGCGCGTCCCTGGAGGGGGTCGAGGATACGAGCCGCGTTATCCTTTCATGTGGAGGCGGCACGCCGCCTGGCGTCCCCACGGAAAACATCCACGCCGTGTTGGAAGCGCGCGATAGCCTCGGCAAGGGATAGCCGCCCCACTGGCTGTTTTTGGGTTAACCAGAAGAGCTGCCTCATTATGAGTAAGGACATAACACCCGCCGGGGCCGCGCTGTATTTCCTGCCCGTCCAAACACGGGTGCCGCTGAAGTTCGGCGCCGAGACGTTGACCTACGTCACTTGCGCGCGCGCCGCGCTAACCGTCGAAGATAATCAAGGCCGGCGGGCGGTGGGTTGGGGCGAAACGCCGTTGAGCGTGCAGTGGGCGTGGCCCAGCGCGTTGTCGTACGAGACGCGCCACGAAGCCATGAAGGCGTTCTGCCGGATGCTGGCCCGCGCGTGGGCGGACTACGGCAAGGCCGGCCACGCCATGGAGGTTGGGCACGCCTTCATCCAGGAAGAATTGCCCAGGCTCTTGAAGGAACTCAATAACAGGCTGAACGAAGCAGAACAAATGCCTTGGCTCGCCGCGCTTATCTGTTGTTCCGCGTTCGACATCGCCCTGCACGACGCCTACGGCGTGATGCATGGCGCGCCGGTGTACGAAACCTACACCGCCGGCTACATGAACGCGGACCTCTCGGCGTACCTGACGCCGGCCGAGGACTTGGATGTGGATTTCGCCGGAAGGTATCCCGCGGATTTCCTCTTGAAACAACCCGAGTACCGCATGCCGGCGTGGCATCTCGTGGGCGGCAAGGATCTCTTGGAGCATTCCGAACTTACCGGCCTCGAGCCCGACGATGGCTATCCCGTGGTGTTGCCGGAATGGATAGGGCGTGATGGTCTAAAGTGCCTGAAGGTGAAACTCCGGGGCGACGACGCCGCTTGGGATTACGATCGCTTGGTGAAGGTCGGCGAAATCGCGTGGAAACTGGACGTGTACTGGCTGACGAGCGATTTCAACTGCACCGTGACGGATCCCGGCTACGTCAACGGTATTTTGGACCGCTTGATGCGGGAATACCCGCGCATCTACGGCATGCTGCTGTACGTCGAGCAGCCTTTTCCCTACGAACTGAGCGAGAACCGCATACCCGTTCATAGTGTGTCCGCGCGGAAGCCGCTGTTCATGGACGAAAGCGCCCACGATTGGGAGTACGTCAAGCTGGGGCGTCAACTCGGATGGACCGGGGTCGCCCTCAAGACCTGCAAGACGCAGACCGGCGCGCTGCTGAGCCTGTGCTGGGCGAAGGCGCACGGCATGACGCTCATGGTGCAGGATCTCACCAACCCGATGCTGGCCCAGATCCCCCACGTCTTGCTGGCGGCGCGCGCCGGCACCATCATGGGCGTGGAAACCAACGCCATGCAGTTCTATCCGGAGGCGTCCAGCGCGGAGGAGAAGGTGCATCCCGGTCTCTACACACGCCGCAATGGGACCGTGGATCTGTCCACGATATCCGGTCCGGGATTTGGCTATAGACTCGACGAGATCGCAAGGCAATTGCCGGAACCCGAGACCCGCCATGGCGCCCGATTCAAATGAGGAGCCTTGACGGATAACGGGCCAACTCCGCGCCAGCGGCGCGATAACGCGTAGTACCTTTTCCGCGCCAAATTTCTGGATACCCCGTACCGCCGGCATCTTGCCGGCTTTCAAGCATAATTCCCCCTTTGAAGGGGGATCAAGGGGGATGTTCTCCCTCAGCACAGCCTACTCATCCGGCAAGGGGGTATTGGACAGGATTTACAGGATTAACAAGACGAAGCCAGGAATGCGCAACACGGCTTTGCGCCACGGGATTGGCTATGAGTTCGCGGCGTGGGGAATGGGGTGTCCCATGCGCGGCGCTCGAAAACGGACATTTGCCCCAGCGATCCGCCCTTCTAGGGATAATGGAATCTTCGCTGCACAATCCGGAGATAACGCAACAAGAAAAGGAGTCATTGAACCCATGCAGAAGAAAACAGTGCGCGGCGGTATCGTGGGCGCGGGTTTCAGCGCCCGGTTTCATTATGAAGGGCTACGCCGGGTTTACAGCGCGAACGTGGACCTCAAAGGCGTCTACGCCCTCGACAAGGACCAAGCGGCCCAGTATGCCCAAGAAAGGGATATCACCGCCTACCAATCCCTTGAGGCCTTGATCGATGATGTCGATGTGGTGCATTGCTGTGTCCTCGTCCAGGGCCATGAACAGATAGCGCTGGCCGCCCTTGAGCGGGACAAGCACGTCATCATGGAAAAACCCCTCACCGGCTACCTCGGCGATGGGACCGAGGAATTCCACGGGGACACCTTCCCCAAGGAGGACGCTTTAACCTACGGACTCGCCAGCGTCGAGCGCATGTTGGAGGCCGAACGCAAAAGCAAGGGCCGCATCTTTTACGCCGAGAATTGGGTCTACGCGCCCGCCATCCAAAAGGAGCGGGAGATCCTCGAAAAGACGGGGGCGCAAATCCTTTGGATGCACGGGGAAGAGGCCCACTCTGGCTCGCATAACCCCACCTACGCCTATTGGAAATACTCGGGCGGCGGCGTGATGATCGGGAAAGGCTGTCACCCGCTTACGGCGGCGCTTTACCTTAAACGCGTGGAAGGGCAAGCCCGCGATGGCAAACCCATCCTTCCCAAGGCCGTCACCGCGCGCACACACGCCATCACGCGGCTTGAGAACTTCCGCGATGAGGGGCACATCCGGCGGGACTACTACGACATCGACGATTTCGCCATGATCCATGTCGTGTTTGAAGACAACACCATCGCCAGCCTCTTCACCTCGGACATTATCCTCGGCGGCATTCACAACTGGCTTGAGGTCTCGACGAATAATCACCGGACCATCTGCAACATCAACCCCAACGACGCCATGAAGGCATACAACCCGAAGGAAAGCAATTTCGCGGATGTCTACACCGTCGAGAAAATAGAGACCAAGCAAGGATGGACGCTCATCCCGCCGGATGAGGACTGGTTCACCGGCTACCCCCAAGAACTCAACGCGTTTTACCAAGCCGCCGCGTATGACGAACCCGTGGAAAGCGACAGCCACCTGGGCGCGGACACCATCTCCACCATCTACAGCGCCTACGTCTCCGCGGAAAGAGATGGCGCTCAAGTCCCCGTGAAAGCCTACAGCGCTGACTAACGCGCGACAGACAAATCGCCGCACGAACGGATGAGATAAGTACATGCTTTCCAAGGGCATGGCCGACCACCTCAACGCATAGGCCATGCCCTTGGAAAGTCCCCCGGGGTAATCAGTCCGCCCTAAATTTGTGGACGCCCCGTAACGCCGGCATCTTGCCGGCTTTCACGCACAATTCCCTCTTTGAAGGGGGATCAAGGGGGATGTTTTCCCCCGGCGCAGGCTCCCCATCCGGCGATGAGGGTAGTGGACAGGATTAACAAGATGAAGCCGGGAATGCGCAACACGGCTTTGCGCCACGGGATTGGCTTTGC
>JBKHFO010000109.1:0-11104 GCA_046540175.1 Candidatus Hydrogenedentota bacterium | reverse complement strand
TGCCGGACGGAGAATCCATCCACGTGCCGGGCGCGTTGGAGCAATGGGCGCCGGGCTATCAGGGCGCCGCGTGGTGTTTCCGGGAATTCACGCTGGACGCCTCGTGGCTGGACCGGCCTGTCTTCGTGGAGTGTGACGGCGCGGCTCCGTTCGCCGAGGTCTTTCTCAACGGACAGCCCATCGGCGCCCACACCGGGGGATTGTTCCCCTTCGCCGCTGATGCGTCCGGCGCGTTGACGAAGGGCGCGAACCTGTTGGCGGTGCGCGTGGCGGGGGAAGAAGGCCATGGCGCGCTCCCCGCGTACTTCCCCTTCGCGGGACTGTGCGGCGTCCGGCTCACGGCCTATCCCAGCCTGTACCTCACCGGCGTATTTGCGCAGCCAGACGTTCGCCGCCGCCGGCTCGCGGTGGATGTCACGGCTTCCGGGGAAGGCGCGGTCCGTCTGGAGATCGAGGACGCCGATGCCCAAGCCGAGGGGTCCGTGGGCCGGATTGTGCTCCCCTTCGAGGGCTACACCCCCTGGAGCCCGGAGGAGCCCGCGCGGTACGCGCTACGCTGTGTCCTTCTAGACGCCGAAGGGAACGAGGCCGACGAGGAGCGCGTCTCCTTTGGCATGCGCGAATTCAATATCAAGGATCAGCGCTTTCACCTCAATGGCCGTCCGGTCTACGTCAAGGGGATCCACTGGAAACCGGAATACCCCGTCCATCTTGCGGCGCCACCGGATTCCGCGATGCTGCGCGAGGAGCTTACCCGGGCGAAGGAAGCCGGCTTCAATCTGATCCGCACGCAGGGCCGTCCCGCTCCGCCCACGGCGCTGGCCCTGTGCGACGAACTGGGCTTGATGGCATGCGAGGAGCCCCCCTTGGCCCACGCCGGCACACCTTCCGATCGCCGCGGCGCATGCCTGCGCGGGCTGGAGGGCATCGTGCGGCGCGACCGCAACCACCCCAGTCTGGTGATGTGGGCCCTGGGTCCGGCGAGGGACACCCGCGCGGAGACGTGGCGGCTTCGGGAGGAACTCTGCCAGCGCGTCCGCGAACTGGACCCCACGCGGGTCCTCGTGGACCTGCCGGGCGGATGGGCCACGCGCTCGCCCGCGCGCTATTTCAAACCCATGAGCACCGCCGCGGAACCCTTCGACGCCATCGAAGCGTTTCCGCGCGGTCCCGTGGACGCCCACGCGTTCGCCTGTCTCACGGACTGCGGCGAGCCCAAACAGCTCGCGTTCGTGGACGCCTTCGGGTTTGGCGGGCTTGAGGATTTGGCGGCGGTAACCGCGCGTTACGCGGAGGCGGGCGCCTCATCCCCCGACGCAACACGCCTCGCGGCGATGCTGAACGCCGTGAAGCAGGGCTTCGATGCGCGGTCGCTCGACCATCTCTTCGGCGACCTCCCGGGCTTCGCGCAAGCCACGCAGGCCGTGCAGGCCGCGGCTATCCGCCGCCAGTTGGACGCCATCCGCTCGAACCGTAAGCTCGATGGCTATTGCCTGGCCCAATTGAACGGCGCCGGGGTGGATGTGTCGGCGGGGATATTGGATCGTTGGCGGCGGCCCAAGGCGGCGCATCAGGGCTTGAACGATCTCCAAGCCCCCATGAGGCCCACCATTCACATGGCCCACACGACGTTGTATCCCAGGGAAACGGCCGATGTCCACGTGACCATGGGCGCGGCGCTTCGCGACGAACCGGATGCCGAGGTGTCTGTGCAGGTCCTTAGCCCAACCAAACAGATTCTTTGGAAGAAGAAACGGCGCGTCAAATTGCGCGGTGGCGAGCGGGAACTCTGGCGCGGAACCGTGGGGGCCTCGGGAGCGCCGGGCGAACACCGGCTTGTCGCGCGCTTGATGAAAGGGCCGCGCATCATCGGGGAAAGCGCCCTTGAATTCCACGCGTTCCCCTCACCCGAGCCAAGCGCGCATCCGATACGCCTCGCCGAGCCCCACGGCGCGTATACCCCCGCAGTGACTCCGTTGGCGGCTATCCAAGAGGAGAAGGCCTTGGTTCACGTCGTTCCTCCGCTGGCGAACACCATCCGCGCCTATCCCGCGGACGAACTCGCCGCCGCGCTCGCGCACGTGCAAGATGGCGGCGTCACCCTAATCTTCGAGCCCCCGCCGGACTGGAACGATTTCGCGGCCTCCCTGGACCCCGCCCTATGCGCCACCAGCCGCGATGCGCAAGGCGGGCTTTCCGGAGCGTTCCATTACGCCCGCGCCCACCCCGTCTTTGATGGATTGCCCAATCAATGCCTCATGGGTCCGGCATACGTAAACACCATCCCGACGCGGACCTTTGTTGAGCCGACGGAAGAGGATATCTGCGGCTGCTTCGACACGCGGGCCGCGCTTGACCCCGAAACGGCGGAGGATCCCGAGGCGTGGTGGGGGAACAACATCCTCGTCCGGTCTTTCGGCGGAGGCCGGGTGGTCTTTGTGAACTTGCGCGTCATGGACCACCTCGGCGTGGATCCAACCGCGGACCGGCTGTTTGTGAATCTTTTGAACCACTTCGCACGTTGGAGCATCCCCTCGCAGGGGACCACCGCCGTCTACACCTTGGCCCGCAACTGGCTGCGCGACGCGGCGAAAAACGAGGTCCGGCGCTGGCTTGTGGCGGGCTGGTTTCCGAATTGGAGCGGGGAAGGCTTGGCCGCGGTCTATCCCCCCGAGCGCGGGATTGATCCCCAAGGGGAATACGAGGGTTGGCATGGACCGGTCCGCTGGAAGCCGTGGCATTCCAAGCTGAGCGTCGATCACGAGATTGACCTGAACGAAGCGCTCAGCCCCGTGCGCGGCGCGTTCCCGGACTGCGGACCGGGCGTGGCCTATGCCTACGCCGTATTCTCGGCGGAGCGGCGCCAAAGCGCGCGCGTCGCGTTCAAGACGCGGGACAGCGCCAAGGTATGGCTCAACGGCGCGCTTCTCCACGAAGACGAGCCCTTCGGGGCCTCCGGCGATGACCTCGTCTCCCACGAATTCGAGGCGTTCGTGAGGCAGGGCAAGAACACCGTGCTGGTGAAGATCGCCCGCACTCCCGGCCCGTCGTCGTTCCAGCTCAACTTCCAAAGCGCCACGCGCGATCCGTTGCGCATGACATGGTGGAGATAGCCGGGGGAACCCCTCGTACCGCCGGCATTCATGCAGAATTTCCCTTTGGAAGGGGGATCGGAGTTGTCCTAAACACGAAAGAGCGGGACCGATTCTGGTTGAGTGGGGACGGCCAATTCTGACGTCCTCCATCGGCCCAACCTGATCCGACACGCTGGACAAGAAAGGCGTTTAGCGATGAGCCACAGCCGCCCTGAAAGGGCGAAAACATAACAGCCCAGGGCAATCGCCCTGGGAAAATGGCGCCCCCCTCAAATAGCCCTGAAAGGGCGTCACATGCGGCTGCGAGCCATTGTTGCGCCCTTTCAGGGCTGAAAACAAGGTTTGCCGGTTTCCCAGGGCGATTGCCCTGGGCTATTATGTTTCAGCCCTTCGGGCTGTGTTCCGGCGCCTTACCTTGGAGCCCTTGACAGCCTGAACGGGATAGTAAATCACCGCTGCTTAGGACAGTAGTGAAGGGGGATCAAGGGGGATGTAACCTGCTACCTCTCCCTCGAAAAACGCCGCCGCCCTTCTACTCTTCTTCCTCAGAGGGTTCGTGTCCCTCGGCGGGCTCATGGGCCGGGCCTGTAACGTTCAGCTCCGCGTTTTTCAGGAGTTCTCGCACGTACTCCGCATCCTCTTTCACCACCATCAGTTGCGCGGGCTGCACGAAAGGCGTTGTGTGAAGGAACTGCTCCCCGTCGAAGTAGTACTTTACCCCTTCATGATCCAGCACGGATTGGAGCGTGGCCACATCCCCGGGGTTGTACGTGGATAGAATCGCCTCGTATTCCTCGTATTCGAGGTGAGGCGGATTCTCGACGAGAGGCACGCCGCAGTCTGCGCATTCCGTAATTCCTTCCACGTACTCGCTGCCGCATTTCGGACAATACATCATGGATTTCGGATCTCCTAAATGGTGAGGTTTTTGAGTTGGGCCCGTCCCCGTTTTTACGAAGCGCCGCCAGGAATGCGGTACAAGCGGGTCTCATACCCGTCCAACGATTCTTCAAACCGTCCTTCTTCGATGGCGAGGGTGTCGCCGGTTTCCTCGACATGGACTTCGCCCGTGGTAATTCCGTCCAGCGTGAACGCCGCCGTCACGGGCCTGTCGCGCATCACCACGGCGAAGATATAGGCGTCGCCGTCATACTCCTTGAGCATGGCGACCACCGGCGTATCCTCTGGATCGGCCGTCACGGTTAAGCGCCCCTCCACCGTAGAACTGTTCAAGACCGGCGCCAGCTCCCGCAGTTGATGGTTGAGGGCCGTGACGCCCTCCAGCGTCTCTTGGTTATCCAACAGCGCCGAGGCGTTAAACGCGGGTTCCCACTCGTGGACGAAGTAAAGAATGCCCTCCGCCCCGTGGACGAGCGCCATCCAGACTTCGGCGCGGATCTCGGCCGGCGCCGCCACGTTACCCGTGTGGATGCCGCTGGCCTCGACAAAGCTCCACACCGGCTGCTCCGGCGCCGACCACTCGATCAACCGCTCCACGCCGTGCGCAACGCGCCAAAGCTGACCCTGGACTTCATCGCGGGAACTCGCCACTGGATAGATGTCGAACGACACGATGTCGCACCCCTTGGTGTACTCCGGATAGTCCTCGGGGTGATTGGTCCGCTCGCCCCGGCCAACCCAACCGTCCCACGCCACGCCCTGGCCAAGATTCAAGTGCACCGGCCGGCTGGGATCCCGTTCGCGCATGGTTTCGTACCGGCTGACGATCTCTTCCGGCGGCACGGGCGGGCCGTATCCGCCCTCCTCCCGGGATTGGGCGTTGTCGGGCTCGTCTTGTTGGAGCCACGCGATGATGATGTCGTTGCGGGGATGGTTCAGGGCGGTCTCGTTCTGATGGCAGATGACATGCATCTCCTCTTCCGCCAACGCATCAAGCTGTTCTGCCGTCGGGCCTTGCCAAAGTCCCACGTACATGTTCATCCCCGCCTCCTGATACTGCGGCGCGAGTTCCGGATCCTGCAACCACACGCCAATGGGGAAGAAATCGGGATCCGTGGGCGGCCCGTTCTCCCATGCGGCATAGGGACTCTCGCCCTGGGCCGCCATGCCCATCATCAACGCCGCTGTAACCAACCCGGCCCGCCAAATAACCGTCCGCATCGCCAGATCCCCCTTTTCCTGATCTCGAGTCAGGGCGAAAAAACATAGCCCTAAGCTAGTCCAGTAGCGTTTTCAGCCTTTTGTAGGCCTCCAGTTGAGGCGGAGCTATTGTGGCATGATGCGCCGTGCGCTTCAAACGCACAGTTGAATGGGCATCCGATGCATTCTCGGCGCCCGCTACGTTCGCGTACACAAAGGGATTTCCGGCGCCGCCCCCGGGATTACGTGTCTGCTGTGTGGCGCCGGCGGAGCTGGCCGCAGGCGGCGTCAATATCTTGGCCGCGTTCCCTGCGGAGGGTGGCGCGGATGCCGTGGTTTTCGAGGCGTTGCTGGAACGCTTCGCAAACGGCTCGCGGCGAGGGGGTAAAGGCCAAGCTCGCCACGGGGTTGTAAGGGATGAGATTGACGCCGGCGTTCACGCCTTGGGCGAATTCGGCGAGTTCGTCGGCGTGGTGCGGGGAATCGTTCACGCCTTCCATCAGCGTCCATTCGAAAGTGATCCGCCGGCCCGATCGCTCGTTGTAATCCAGGATGCTCTTGCGCAATTCCCGGAGCGGATACTTGCGGTTGAGCGGCACAAGCTCCGATCGCAGGGCGTCGTTCGCGGCGTGCAACGACACGCTCAGCCGCACTTGCCAGGGCTCCTCGGCGAACGCGCGGATGCCGCCCGCCTCGCCCACGGTGCTCACGGTGATGCGCCGCGCGCCGATGTTCTGGCCTTCTTTGCGCATGAGCAAGCGGATACTCTCCGTGACGGCCTCGTAATTGCGAAACGGTTCACCCATGCCCATGTAAACGATGTTGGGGTTGCGATCGCCGAGATCTTCATCCGCCAGGATGCGCGGGACTTGCTCCGCGATCTCGCCCGCCGACAGGTTCCGCTTATAGCCCGACATGCCCGTCGCGCAGAAGGCGCATTTCACCGCGCACCCCACCTGGCTCGACACGCACACCGTCATGCGTTCCCTATCCCGGATGAGCACCGTCTCGACGGTTTCGCCGTCCTCCAGCGTGAAGAGGGCCTTCTTGGTCCCCTTGGACTGGGCGGAGGCCGCGAAATGGCTCGGAGTCAGCGCGCCCGGCCGGACGGATTCCGCGAGGCGCGCACGCAACTCCTTCGGGAGGTCTGTCATCTGCTCGAAATCGAACACGCCCCGTTGGTGGAGCCATTGAAAGATTTGTTTGCCCCGGTAGGCGGGGACGTCAAGGCGCGCCGCGATGGTTTCCGGCGTGAGCCCCGTCAGATGCGGCGGCGTCTCCAACGCGGCGCCAGTCGATGGTAAAGAGGTCATGATCCAACTCCGTGTTTGCTTCAATGGCGCGCATGTCAAAGCGTAACCGCGCGTCCTCGGGCGGGAATTCGGCGTCGATGAAGGCGGGGAACCGCACGCCCTCCACTTCCCGGTAATCACCCAACTCCGTGATGCTTACGACGCCTCCCCTCGCGCCGAGCCGTTCATTGCGTATGACCACCCACGGCGGGCCCTGGACATGAATGCGGCGGCGGGGCCGGTTGGGGGGTCCAATCTCGACAACCGCGACGCCTTCATCCGTGTCATATGCTGTAACGCGCGCGTGCTGTTCCGAAATACCCTCCCATTCCTCGGGCATGAACATCTCGGTGACCGCCTCGCCCGGCGCGATGCTGAACGGCCGGTCTTCCCAAGGCGCATCCTCCAAATGATAGAAGACCGCGTCCTCGGTGGGGAATTCGATAATAAACTCGTCGCCGCTCGCCGTGAGCCGGCACACCATCGCGCCGCTCATGCGATGCCGCCCTTCGACGTACAAGTCGCGCGGCCGTTGAAACACGACCCGGCTGCGCAGGCGTTGCGTGGCGCGCAGTTCGGGCGACTGGAGGGTTACCTCGCCCTGGGCGCTGAAATTGCGCAACGCCCCTTGGTTCTCCGAGAGGTCCGCCAGGATTTCGTCGACGGGCGGCGCATCCGCGGGCGCCGTGTGGGGGATGAACTCCTCCCCGAGACGGGCGCAGCCCATCCCCGCGCCGAGGATCGCTAGCAGCAGCAGGCCGCATAGTCCCCGGATTCTTGTCTTAGCGTGTTGGATGCGCACATGACCTCCCATTCGATTGGAATACCCCGGCGGCGGTAACTGGCAAGCAGCGTGACTATGATTTCAAGAAGCAGCTTCGCAAACGCTATTGTAGCAGGTTGGGATGGGATTCGTCAGGATTCGTCTCTCGACCCCAATCGCCGGGCAAGTAGCTGTTCCAACGCGCAACACCCCCTTGGTACCCCGCCGAAAGCTAACGTAGAAGCGGCGCCCTCGCCGCTTACTGTTGTTGATTCGTTGCTTGCCTTAGGCGGCGAGGGCGCCGCTTCTACGTTTGGAGCATATCGCTCATGATCCCCCCGTAGCGCCGGCATCTTGCCGGCATATATATCACCGCCTTCCAAGCTGGTTTCTTGCCGGCGAGACGCCGGCGGTACGAACCCCTTGGACCGGGCAGGCCCGAAAGGCCAGGGGATGTAAACGCCCCGCACACCGCCCTATCCGGCAATTGGGGTCCCGGGTCTAGCCGGGCGGCGCGAGGCGGATGGCGTAGCTGTAGGTGAAGCGGCCGCCGGGGCGGAGACCGATTTCGGGGTTTTGCAGTTCGAGGGTCAGCTCGCCGAGGGTGGGATCGTGGGTCCACACGCCGGGAACAAGCTGGCCGGCGCGCCATTGCATTGAGGCCGTCCAGCCGGAGCCGCTTGTTTCCCAGCGGACCGCGTCGCCCTGGATCTCCGCTGGACTGGGCTGGTGCGGCGTGTGGCGATCTTGCCAAGGCGTAATCGCGTGGTCCTCCCACTCCCCGTCGCGCCCGCGCACTTCGACGGCGGCGCCAGCGGGCGCGGTGAACCGGGGCGTTACGCGGGGGCGATACCAACGCGTTTCCTCGCCCGCGTTCGTGAGGGCCGTGTGAAAGGTGACGGCGTCTTCGTCCAACTCCATCCGCCGCACCACCTCCGTGCCTGTATCGTACGCTTGGCGGATGACGAGACCTTC
Organism: Candidatus Hydrogenedentota bacterium; assembly: GCA_046540175.1. Lineage (GTDB taxonomy): Bacteria > Hydrogenedentota > Hydrogenedentia > Hydrogenedentales > SLHB01 > SKRY01. The sequence goes on along the minus strand of JBKHFO010000109.1, from coordinate 2,879 downwards.
CTCCGTGGTCTCCACCTGCTGATCCGCCATCATCCCCACGCCGCCGATGGTGTCGCGCAAGGTTCCCCGCTCCAATTCCGAGCTGGCGAGTTCCAGGCCCCGGAACAGGGTTTCGCCGCTGGGTTCGTGATGGAGTTCGAGAACGGGCTGGGCAAACCATTCCACCAACGTCAACCGCCAGGGGCCGCGCGTCACGCGTTGGGCGGGCAACCCTTCGGAGAGGGCGTGCAAGGCGGAGAAGTAGGCCTGGATGGGGGTGAACTCTTCGCTGAATTGGAGCCCGTGCGCCGCCGCCTGTTGCTGGTAGTGTTGAACAAGAGCGAAGGGAACGCCGGGCCAATGAAGGCGCGCGGCGCCGTCCGCGTACTCCAGTTCACCCGCGAATTCGATGAGCCCTTTGTAGCCCGCCAACGCCGCCTTCTCCACGCGTTCGCGATAGCGTTCTTCCGAAGCGTTCAAAAGCGCTTCGTGGAGCATCCCGTACAACGCGTGGCCGTCCCCGGCGTCGAAACCCGTTTCGCCGGGGATCACGTAACACCAGGGATGCGCGTTGCGGTCTTCCGCGCGTTCTTGCACGGCGTCGAGATAGCGTTGAAGGGGTTCGGCGGCTTCCGGACCGTAATGCAGTTCTAGGAACTCGGCGGTGAGATCGCGCATGTCTTCGTCCGGGTCCCAAAGCAACCGGCTGATGACATAGGCGCGGAGATCGGCCATCTCGCCGCCGGGGGAACGTCCGTTGCCCTGAACGAAGACGCCGCGCGCGCCCGCGTCACGGAAATGACGGAGCGTGGGGCCGAGGCTCCAGAAGCTGGGAAAGGGCAGGTCGAGGTACCGGAGATTGGCGGCGTAATGCCAAACCCACACGTTGTCCGTGCGCTCCAGCCACCCCTCGAAATCCTCCGCCACGGCGCGGTTGATGGGACAGTCCCCATCATTGATGGCGTGGACCGTGCACGCCTCGAAGGTCGCGAACTGGATGGCGACATTGGGCTGCACCGCCATGCGCCGGGGCGGTTTCCGCGTGTACCAATAGGCGAGCGTCCCTATGGTGGCGTCCGGCCGTTCTTGCGCCACTCGGTGGGCGACCGTGTTGACGAGATGCATGTGCGCGCCCGAGGGCGAGCCCTCGCGTTCGTTAATCGCCGCGCAAGAGGGGCATTCGCAGTAGCGATCGTTGTCGTTTTGCGACACGCTCACTACGTTCCGGTGGGGATGGGCTTCAAGCTCCTCGAGCACGGCTTCCGTCACCAGATCAATGACTTCGGGGTTTGTCGAGCATACTTGAGGCCCATCGTTTGGCGCCTCAAGCCGGCGGCGGCCATCGACAAGGGCGAAATATTCGGGATTGCTTTCGCCATATACGTCCACCGGAACCTGTTGGTGGAGGCTGTGCTGGATGAGCGGCTGGTCAACGCTCGATCCGTAACGGTCCTCGTCAAGGATGGCGTTGTTGCGCAGGCGGGCGGCGAACGCGGTGTCGCTGTTGAGTTCGTGGTAGAAGCTCCAGCGAAACGCGAATGCCGGGACGAATTCATAGCGGGTGCGGGGCCATTCCCAGGCATCCCGCTGAGGCGCGTGGGTGTGATCGGCCGTGAGGAAGCGCACGCCCATGTGGCGCTCCAAGAAGTGGTAGACGCCGAAGAGCGTGCCCCGGGGCTCCCCGCCCGCGATGACGATGTGGCGCGGGCCGATGTCGATGACAAAGCCTTCCTCGCCCAGGGATTCGGGCCGCCAATCCCCGCCCAGCCGGGCCGCGGCGGCTCCCGGCCCCACGTGAAAATGGCGCCCCAGGAAGCGCGGCGCATCCCGCAACGCGGGGGCCACGCCCGTGGTTTGCTCAAGGAACGTCTGGAGTTCCCCGGCGGCGTATTCGACCGCCGGCGCGGCGTCCTCGTCCCTCACGATGGACCAACGCTCGAGTTCGCCCGGCGTCAACAGGACCGTGTCAGCCAGCGCCGGGCAAGCAAGGATACCGAGGGCCGCGGCCGCCAACAGCACCCCGAATACGCGCCTGTCAAGAAGAACCTCCCGGCGCGCGGACGCCGGGAGGGCACATTGATCGGTTTTCACGCGGAAAACGTTCCCCTGCGTTCAGCTAATCTTGCCGCATGTTCTCTCGTTGGGGCGCTTCACGAAGCTGCTCCCGCATTTCCTCGACGGGCTCATGCAACCTATGCTCGATCGAAATCTCCTTGCGCGTCACATCGCCCTCTGGTTCTCCCGGTCCCCACACGGCATCTTCAATGGTGTAAAAATACCCACTTCCCGCCTCGCTATCCAGCGAGAATTGGCCATTTATCAAGATGGGCTCATTTACGAGGTTGGCCGTTTCTCCCTCGCGCATATCAACGTGAATCACTTCCCGCAAGGGCGGTTCCTCGCAAAAATAGCACTCCACAGATAAGGGCAGCAGCAAAAACTCCGAGACCTCGCGAAACTCGTACAGCGGGACCATGAACCCGATGATATCCACCCGCGTACCGTCATGTTGATGCAGTTCTTCGGGGAACGCCGCCTCCGTCTGGCGGGTGCCGCGTGTCTCACGCACCACGTCCCAGCTAATCAGCTCCAGACCTTGCTCCTCCCGGGCAGCCTCCACACCGCGCCGCCAACTCTCCATTTGCTCCACCAGACCGCCCCGGCGCAATTCCGAATTGGCAAACACCAATCCCGTCAGGATCACTCCTATCCCGGCTATAAGGCCTAGATCTCTTACAGCTCTCTTTCGCACGGCATCCGTCCTTGTGTTCTAATGCGTTCTATATCAATGATTCCACTATGATGACTTCATGGGCAGGCACAAGCCTAACGGGAGCGCCTGTGGCTCAACACCCACTCGCTTATCAAAGGATAACAGCCCAAGGCCCAGCCTGTCCAGT
>JBKHFO010000108.1:0-11389 GCA_046540175.1 Candidatus Hydrogenedentota bacterium | reverse complement strand
CCGTGTGGCCGAAGTCTAGCAAGATGCTCCGGCGCGGCGCAATCGGAGCGTTGCTTCCATGGGCTTTACATTGGCGCGGATAAGAGATTATACTGCTTCCAAGAGTTTTATGGAAGAAAAGTGGGTTCAGAGCCGAGTCTCGGCATATTCCAAGGAGGCACAGACGAACTATGACGAATTTTTCACGCCGTCAATTCTTGAAGGGATCGTTGGCCGCGGGCGCGGCGCTCGCCCTTCCCAACGCTCTTTCCAATCCCAAGGTCCTTGGGGCCAACGAGGATGTCCGGCTGGCCATCATCGGGTTGGGCGGACAAGGGAGCGGTCACGGCCGCCGGTTTTATGGGATGGACGGGGTCCGTATTGTGGCCTTGGCCGAACCCGACCGGGATCGCCTTGAGTCAGCCCATGAAAACGCTCCAGAAGCGGATGCCTATGTAGACTACCGCAACGTGCTGGAGCGGGACGACGTCGATGCGGTTGTCCTGGCCATGCCGGTTCATTGGCACACGCCCATGGCGGTCTACGCGATGGAAGCGGGCAAGGACGTGTATGTGGAGAAGCCGTTCTCTCATAGCACGTGGGAATCGCATCAGCTGGTGAAGGCTGCGCGGAAACACAATCGCATTTGCCAAGTGGGTACGCAGCAGCGCTCGGATCCGATGCAGGCCGAAATCAAGGAGTTTCTCGATGAGAGCGACTTCGGCGATCTTCAGTGGATCACGATCAAGCGCTTTGGCACGCGCGGCTCGATAGGCTTGCGGGAAGAGCCCATGGACCCGCCCGATAACGTCGAATACGACATCTGGCTGGGGCCCGCCGAGGACCAACCTATCTATCGCGACGAGTTGCAATATGATTGGCACTGGGTCTTCAATACGGGCGCCGGGGAAAACGGCAACTGGGGGCCGCATGTCATCGATGACGCCTATAACATCGGTCTGCGCGATTATGGCCGTTTGCCCCACCGCGGCGTGTCCGCGGGCGGCCGTTTCTTGTGGGATGACGCCGGCGATACCCCGAACACGTTCATCAGCTACTTTGACACGGATGTGTGTCCGCTGACGTTCGAGGTGCGCAACATGCCCGAGACCGGCAATTACCGGGGCGTGGGCACCGGCTATCTCCTTCAGTTCGAAAACGGCTACTACACCGGACGCCGCGGCGCCGGCGAGGCCTATGACGCCGACGGCAACGAGATCCAGTCGTTTAGCGGCGACGCGGGCGGAGGCCACTTGCAGAACTTCATCGACGCCGTGCGGGAACAGGATCGCAGCATCTTGAACGCCGAAGTGGAAACCATACTGCCTTCTATTCAGCTCTGTCACATGGCCAACGTCGCTTACCGGGTTGGCGAACTCCACCAAGGCGAGTTCACCCCGGACGAACTGAATGAATTGGCCTCCGATTTCGAGGGATGGTCCGATCAGGTGGAGAGCTTCTTCGAGCATCTCGATCGCAATGACATCGATACCGAGGCCGAGGACGTCCATGTCACGTCGGTGGTGGAGTTCGATCCCGAGACCGGGTATTTGGCGGGAGACAGCGACACCGAAGAGAATCGTGTGTTCCAGCGCCGCGAATATCGCGAGCCTTACGTGCTTGAAGAGCAATAGGCCGCTTAACCCTATAGGTATACTACATGAGGGGCGCGCTTCGGCGCGCCTTTCCTTTTCTTTCTTAGCGCGCGGCCAACATGAAGGCTAGATACACCCCATAGGCTGCGGCGAGCGCCCCGCCCTCGGTCCGGCTGATTCGGTGATGGCTGAGCATGATCGGAACCGCGGCGAAGGAAACCGCGAGCATGATGGGCAGGTCCACGCGGAGCAAGGCGGGATGCGCATCGATCGGCGAGATAAGGGCGGCCGTACCGGCGATGCCCAGCAGGTTGAAGATGTTGCTGCCGATCACGTTGCCCACGGCGATATCGATCTCCTTGCGAAGCGCCGCGGCAATGGCCGTGGCGGCTTCCGGCACGGAGGTGCCGGCGGCGATCAGCGTCAGGCCAATGACGCGCTCGCTCAGCCCCCACGCCCGCGCCATGAACACGGCGGAGTCCACCAGCACGCTCCCCCCCACGGCAAGCAAGGCCAGCCCGCCCACAACAAACAGCGCGTTCGTCGCCAAGGAAGGCCGTTCCGTCCGGCGCAGGAAGCTGGCGTATTCCTCGTTGATGCCCTCCGGTTCGCGCCGGGCCATCCAGTAGCTGAAGATAACGTAGAGCGCAAGGAGCACGATGCACAACGCGCCCTCCGCCCGGCCAAGGCGTCCGAAGGTCCATGCAAGGGCCGTCACAAGCACGGATACGCCGAGCATGATGGGGACTTCACGCTGGATGACGGCGGCTTGCACGGTCAACGGAGTGATAAGGGCGGCGAATCCAAGGATGACCAGCACATTGAAGATGTTGCTGCCGATCACGTTGCTCAAGGCCAGCTCGCCATCGTGATGAATGGCGGCGCTAACGCTCACGGCGAGTTCCGGCGCGCTTGTGCCGAAGGCGACGATGGTCAAGCCGATTACCAAGGGCGATACCCGCCAGAGCACGGCCAACCGTGAGCCGCCACGGACCACTCCTTCCGCGCCCACGGCGAGAAGGAACAATCCCGCAAGAAATTGTGCGCCTTGAATAAGAATGGCTAGCTCTCCTCCCGTTTGGGAACGACACAGGCGCGCCGCCGCAATCGCCGGGTGGCGTTGCGGCGGCGCGCGTTTACCTCAAGCCATACCCCTCACCCAATCGCCGGGTAAGTGGCTGCTCCAGGGAACAACATCCCCCTTGATCCCCCTTCGAAGGGGGAATTTCCCAATGCAAAGCCGCCACACCGGGTGGGCCGCAGTTTACCCCCAGGTGAGCGGACCAATTCCCCCTTGGAAGGGGGTGGCCCGAAGGGCCGGGGGATGTAAACGCCCCGCACACCGCCGTATCCGGCGATTGGGGCCTCATGAAGTTATTCGTGAAGAGATAGGATCTTGCGCTTAATATCCTCCGGTCCCATGCCTTGGTGGAAGACATGCTCGGCCAATCCGCCGGCGCCCGCTTTCGTCGTGCCCATATGGGCGTAGCGGGGCGTCAATTCGCGTTCGAGGAACCAGGTCCCCATGCGAATGCCAAGGCCGGTGTGGCGGTTCTGAGCTTCCACGGTCAGCACGAAAGGCGTCTCGGCCATCCGGGTGAGGGAATCCTCGTCCACTACGTTGAGGGTCGGCTTGTTGATCAGGCCGACGTCCACGCCCTCCTTGCGAAGGCGATCCACGGCGTCCAAGGACCGGTAAAGCATCTCTCCGTAGGAGACGACGTAACCGGCGCGCCCTTCCCGGATGACCTCGTCCTTGTCCCGGACAAACCGGTAGCCATTCTCGGGGGCGAAGAACTCTTTACCGTCTTCCGTCAAAATGAAGGGCACCTTGGAGCGGTTGGTGAAGACAAAGCGGATGCCCGGGTCATCGAAAATTGTTGGCACGAGAGACCGTAGCTGATGCGCGTCGGCGGGGAAGTACAAGCGAGTGTCCTTGCTGATTTCCGCCGGACTGCTGTCGCCATAGAACAGGTTGATACCGTAGTGGCATGTGTTGTCCGCGATCTCGTCCACGCCCGCGTGGGAGAAGTGGCACAGAAGGTTGCTCTCGTTGAGCCGGGCCATGGAGATTTCGGACACGACCATTTCCATGAATGCCGAAAACGTGGAGAAGACGCCCTGACGGCCCTTTTCAAAGCCGAACCCCGCGGCGGCCGAGAGGTTGCCACGCTCCATGACCCCGCCCATGACGTAGACATCGGGACAGGCGTCGTGGATGGCCTTGATGCCCGTGGAGCCCTCGAGGTCGCTGTCGATGACAAACACGTTCTTTTTGCGCTCGGCGGGGTCCCTTTCTTGAAGGATGGAGGCCACCGTCTTGCCGAATTCGGCGCGGTTTCCGGCCACTTCCTTGGTGCTGCCCACGTACGTGATCATGGACTTGGGTTTCTCAACCTTCTTCAGGTAATCAATGGCTTCTTGATAGCCGCGCTTTTCAAGGTACGTGATTGCTTTGTCCACGGGAATGACGTCGTGCCCGGCGTGCTTACCCTCGATGCCGTCCACGCCCGGCGCCATGACGCGCCGGTTGATAACCCCCACCGGTCCCGGCGTGTTCAACGCCTTCTGGATGCGGGCATAAGAGGAGGCCAAGTCTTCTCCATCACCCGCTTCCGTGGCGAGCCCGTGGCCAGCCAAGGTGCGTTCAACATCAAAGCCGGGCAGGTATTCCCGGGGATGGCCCGCGATGGTGACGTTGTTGTCATCGACCAACACCTTCACATTGAACTTGTTGGCCACGGACAAGCGCGCGGCTTCGGCGTCGTTTCCTTCTTGTTGCGAGCCATCGCTGCCGAACAGAAAGAGTTGCATATCCGGATTGGCCCGGGCCACGCCATTGACGTAGGGCCACATGTGGCCCAGCCGGCCGGAGGCGAACTTGACGCCCAGTTCTTCATCGCGTTCGGGGTGGCCGTAGAGGCCATGGTTCGCTTCACGGTAGTGGAGCAGCTTTTCCATGGGCATTTCGCCGTGAAAGGCGCTCAAGACGTACTGAAGGGCCACGCGGTGGCCTGCCTCGTCGAAATGTACGGGATAGACGGACTTGTTCCCTCGCATGAAGCCGTCGGCGATGAGGGCCTCCGGCACGATGCTGTACGGCCCCCCCGTGTGACCGGCCAATCCCTTACCGGCGGCGATGGCCGTGAAGAAGATGAGCGTGTCGCGCATGATTTGGACGTTTTGTGCGAGTTGCGCCATCTTGTCGGCGCTGGGCGTGGTCTCGTCCAACGCGAACGAAACGGGCTTATAACCGCTGATATCGATCGGAAAACTCATAGTGTGGCACCTCATTTGTTGCAGATTATGTGATTGGAATCTTGACAGAAAACGGAACCCGTCCCTTCCTCGGCGGCGCATCACTAAGTGGTTTGCTTTACGCACAAAACACAAACAGGAAGGACGTGTGACCCCGTTGTCCTGAAACTCCCCAGTTCCTCGGGTTGAGACAAACAGCGTTGCCCGCCTATTCCGGCCTGCCGTTTTCTCCGTTGGAAAGACTGAAGACCGGTACGCCAGCCTCCAAAAAGCGGCCCCTAGTATACCATGTATGTCAGCCGATGTCCCGTGATAGCCGGTTTGGAAATTCAAGGGTCAAGCTTGAGAGCTGGCGATTCGCGCCGGGAGCGCTTTGATGGGGTTGCGTTTGCAAGGTGTGTGGAGCCGGAAAGGACCTCACAATTACGTTTGCGTTTCAATGCAATGGGGTATGGGAAGCTTGCGGTTCACGCGCGGAGTTGCTACCTTAGGGGAGAGATTCAGCAAAGCAACAACAGAAGGGGGGGATATGCTGCGCAGTACCCATCAACGCCGGGCGATTTATCGTGTTTTAGAGGAGACGGATCGTCCGCTGAGTCCCCAAGAGGTGCTTGAGCAAGCCCGGCGGGAAGTCCCGAATCTCGGCATCGCAACCGTCTATCGGACCGTGAAGGCCTTGACGGAAGGGGGGGACCTGACGGCTGTCCAGCTTCCGGGTGAGGCGCCGCGGTACGAATTGGCCGGAAAGCATCACCATCATCACTTTCGATGCCTGAAATGCAACCGGGTGTTTGAGATAGAGGGGTGTCCGGGCGGGTTGGCCGCCCTGCTTCCCGACGGATTCGTTTTGGAGGGCCATGACGTGGTCTTGTACGGACGTTGCAATGAATGCAGAAAAAACGGGCAATAACTTGTGGTGCGTGAGGGTGCGCAACGAAGGCCGCCAGCCTCTTCACACGCCGCCGCGCTATCACGGTGGTGGGGCGGGCATATCGATTCCCGCGGCCTGAGCCATAGGGGAATCCAAAACATAGCGGGGGACGATGATTTCGTAATTGCCCACGAACTGCCGCGCCACGAACAACACGCCAGGCGGGCGCCGGTAGCCTAAGTCCTTGAGATACTGCCACCATTCCCGCGGCTTGCCGACATCCTCCCCGAGCAGTTTCGCGGGGATGGCCCGGGGATCATCGCCCAGTTCAGCGCTGATTTCCTCCACCAGTCCATCATAGGTGCCATCGCCCGAGCCCCTGAGTTCGTTGATGCGGCGTTGCATGTCGCGGGCCATCTCGACGGCTTCTTTCATACGCGCGGCGAACTCATCCCACTGGGGATCCCGCGCGTACACCAGTTCGCTGAAAAACGCTAGGCGCGTCTCGAAGTTGTATTCGTCAAGGCGGGCCGCCACATCCGCGCTGCCCAACAGAAACTCGAAGGCGCGCCGGAGATGCGCGTCGGGCGGGAGCATTCCCACGCAGTCCTCCGGATTTTGGGGATAACGCCCGTGGAGGATAAGCGCTTGCGTCTGGAAGTTGGGCACGGCCGGCAGCGGCTCGGGGAACGCGGAGTAGTTGTACTCCAGGCCAGTTCCGATGAGATAACCCCGCACCCCTGCCTTTACGCCGCCCTGTTTCAGCTTCTCGTCCGCTTGGCCGAGGAACTCTTGTTGCATCCGTTGCCGGATGCGGAGTTGCTCATACGCTTGAGAAGCGCTCGTGTACTTCGCTAGCTCCACGGCCCGGTCAGCCAAGATTAGCACCAGCTCCGACGGCATGCGCGCGGGGCGGTTAGCCGCGAGTTCCTGTTGGATGTGTTCCCAGATCGCTGGGTCCTTAACCTTTTCCAAGTACTCTTGATACCGGGGATCGGCCTCCATTTCCGAATCGGGAAGGAGGTAATCGTACTTGGCGGTCTCGAAGCTTTCCATGGAGTCTTCGCGGGCCGGAGAAAACGGTTGAAACAAGAGGCGGAAATTAACGATGTCTCCATCGTAGATGGCCCTGGCGAAAGCCGCGGCGGCCTCTTCCGGGTCCACGGGATGATGATGACGCTGTTCGGCGGCGCGTTTGCTAGCCATAATCTAATAGGGGGCCTTTTCCAATAGGCTGGTAACCTTGGCTTTGCGCTCGTCCCAATCAAACGTGATGGGGGTGAGGTCGAAATAGGGCAGGCGCTCAAGGATTTGTTGATACATGGACTGACGATAGTTGCGCAGCAGGCGTGAGGCGTGGCGTTCGTGCGCCTCGTTCCAGCCGCTGGCCTCGACGCACTCCTTGTCGCGGCCGGCCTCGAGCACAAGCTCCTCCATGTAGCGGGCCAAGAAGGTCCGGATACGGGTGTCGTATTGGCGGCGGAGCGTGTCGGCTTCGTCCGAGCCGTTCTCCTCGGCTTGCCGCCATTGGGATTCGAGTTCGATGAGGGCGCTACGCTCTTGCCAGTAGCTATCCCGTAACCCCGTATCCCGTAAGATGTAGAGGGCGGCGTTGAGTTTGGCCATCTCCAGCAAGTAATAGGACCGGCGTTCCTCGGTCAGCTCCGCTTGTCCGATTTCCGTGACGAGATCCTTCATCTTCCGCTTGTAGGCCTTGCGCACGTCACCCGGCTTGGCGTGTTCGCTCAAACCAAGGATATCAAAATAGTTGACATATCCCTGGTCTTGCCGCTGCGTTGGTTCTGGCTTGGCTTCGTTCTTTTGTTTGGACATACCACCCTTTTCCTGTTGATGCCAGAGGGTATAGTACCGGTTGGGGCGTGTGCGGCTCAAATCGCATGAGTTCGCTTCGTTTTTGCAAGGCGTTCCAAGGCCGTTTTGGCGCCAGGCCCGATGACCCGGCGGGCGCGCAGGGGGGGAGGGAACGCAGACACGCGCCGCCATGCGATAAGGTGAGGGGGTAATCCGGCGCGGTAACGCTTTTGAAGCCATGTCGTTCAACGCCTGTTATGCTGTGTGCTTGCCCCCATTTATCAAATCTCCGTATTGTTGACCACGTCCGTGGCCTCTTCCGGCGTTGTGCAGGAGAGGAGTCTCTCCTTGAACCCTTCCGTCTTGATGGCCAGCATGACTTGGGCAAGCAGGCCGAGGTAGTCCTTTTGCGAACCGGAGGGCATGGCGAAAAGCACGATGATGTGAACGGGCTGATTGTCCAGCGTGTCGTAATCCACGCCGGCGGGGGAGAGTCCCAGCCCCACCGCGGGCTCCTTGACGGCGCCGCTTCGGACGTGAGGGATGGCCACGCCCGAGCCGATCCCCGTGCTCATGACGGCTTCCCGTTCGTGTACGGCTTTCCGGAACTCGTCGATGTTGGTGATAATGCCGGTCTTATTCAGCGCGGCCACCAAGGCGTCCAACACGTCGTGTTTCGACAGGGGCTGGCCGAAGATACACACGGCTTCAGGGTCTACATCAATGCCAAAGGCGCTCATTGTTTACCTCGGGTCGCAACGACGCGCTCACCCGGGCGCATGGCGAGTTCCCTTAACGGGATGACCGCATGCGGCCCATGGGAGGTTTTGTTCGGTTTGGCGAGATGAATGCGCATGGAAGAGGCCAGCCGATTGCCAGCAATCATGATCCTACGGACATCCGGGGCAGTTTCTCGCGCATCCGCGCAAGCGCCTCGTCGAGGCGGTCATCGGGCACGGTGAGCGACAAGCGCACGTATCCTTCGCCATACTCGCCATAGGCTGAGCCCGGAGCGACAACTACGGCGCAGGTTTCCAACATGTAATCGCAGAAGCTGGCGGATGTATGGCCTTCGGGAACTGGAATCCAGAGATAAAACGTCCCCTTGGGAGGCTCGGATGTCCAGCCCAATTCATGCAAGGTCTTCAGCACTCGTTCCCGCCGCGCCCCGTAGACCTCCATCATGCGGTCTATCGCCTCATCTCCATTGTCCAAGGCTTCGATGCCCGCATATTGAACGGCATTGAATATACCGGAATCCGTATTGGATTTAACCTGGGCGATGGCCCCCACGATATCAGGATTGCCGCTGGCCATGCCGATCCGCCACCCCGTCATGTTGTAAGGTTTGGAAAGCGAGTTCAGCTCCACCCCCACCTCCTTGGCCCCTGGCGCGGAAAGGAAACTCAACCGCTCCGTCCCGAATACAATCTCGCTGTAGGCGTTGTCATAACAAACGGCGATGTCGTGGGTCCGGGCGAACTCCACGAGTTCGGCGAGGAATTCCTTTGTGGCCACCGCGCCCGTGGGGTTGTTCGGGTAATTCAAGAAGAAGCCGGTGGCCTTCTGGGCGGCATCGGAGGGAATCGAGCCCAGATCGGGAAGATAGCCGTTCTTCTCCAACATAGGCACGGGATGGGGTTCGGCGCCGGCGAACCATATGCTGGGCTTATAGCCGGGATAGCCGGGATCCGTCACCAGCACGAGGTCGCCGGGGTTAATCATGCCCAACGCGAAGTGATGGCACCCTTCCTTCGAGCCGATCAACGCCACAATCTCGCTGGAGGGCTCAAGTTCCACGTTGTGGCGCCGACTATACCAACGGGCGATTGCTTCCCGCAAAGGCGTCATACCCCACTCCTCGTCGGTGGGATAGCGATGGTTTTCGGGAAGCTGGGCGGCGCCGCACAGCGCGTCAATGATCGGCGCCGGCGTCCCGTCGACGGGATCCCCAATCGCCAAGCTGATGACGTCGATGCCCTGTTTCTTGGCGTCGTTGATTTTGTTGCGCAGGGCGGCAAACAAATAGGGTGGCAGTTTTTGTAGACGTTCGGCTTTACGCATGCATCAATCCTGTTGCTGGTATAGGTTACGGCAAGAGACGTTGGGTTCCCCACTGAAAAGGGGCATTCTACACCGCAATGGGGGCTGTTTCAACGTATGATCCTCTGCGCGAGAGTTATTTATTGACGAAGGGGCGTGGAGTACGCGTTATTCATAGTACAGCGAGTCAGACCTGGAATCCCCATGCGTAAGGGGCCAGGGCCATGCGCTAGAAGCGAGTAATATCGATTAAGAAAGAGGACTTCATGGACGCCATTCGGACGGAAGCGCTCACCAAGGTGTATCGGTCCAATTTCGCCCGCCGGGGCATCCCCTCACTGGACGCGTTGAGCTTGTCCATAGGGGAAAACGAGGTCTTTGGCTTTCTCGGCCGAAACGGGGCGGGCAAGACGACCGCCATTAAGCTATTGTGCAGTCTGTTGCGCCCGACGGCGGGCTCCGCCTACCTTTTCGGGGAATCCGCGCGTTCCCGCAAGGCGCGGAAGCGCATTGGCTATCTGCCGGAGAACCCGTACTTCTACGAGTATCTGAATCCGAGGGAAACCCTGGACTTCTACGGCAAGCTGCAAGGGTTGAGCGCGGCCGCGCGCGCGGCAGAGTGGAAGAAGCTTGCCGAGCTTCTCGACTTAGGTCCCATCGCCGGCCAACGGATACGCGGGTTCTCGAAGGGGATGCGGCAACGGCTGGGGTTTGCGGTGGCCCTCACCGGCGATCCGGACATTCTTATTCTTGACGAGCCCATGAGCGGCCTTGATCCCATAGGTAGGCGGCACATCCGGGAACTCATTCTGCGCATGCGGGACGAGAAGAAGACGCTGTTCTTCAGCTCCCATGTGTTGGGCGACGTGGAGCAGATCTGCGATCGCGTGGGGGTGCTGGTTCAGGGCAAGCTCAAGGCCAACGGGCCGATTGCCGATCTCTTGACGGATCATATAAGCCATGTCGAGATTGTGGCCGCGGGGTTGAGTCCGGCTGCCGTGAAGGAGATCGCGGCGCAAGCGCGTCACGTGCGCCAATCCGAGCAGGGCGACCATTTCGAGGCGGGCGATCTGGAGGCGGCCAACGAGGTGGCGGGGCGCGTCTTGGCGCATAACGGCAAGTTGGTGGAGTTTACGCCGCTCAAGGACTCCCTGGAAAACTACTTCCTTCGTCAACAAGAGGAGGCGTACGCATGAGAATACTGGCGGTCGCCCACAACACCTTTCGGGAAGCCGTGCGGGACAAGGTCCTGTATGTCCTCCTGTTTTTCGCGGCCGTGGCGATTGTGGGCTCGAAAGCCCTGGGCTGGATCAGCATTGGCCAGGACATCAAGATCGTCAAGGACATCTCCCTGGCTTCGGTCTCCCTGTTCGGCGTGCTCATCGCCATCTTCGTGGGGACGAATCTGGTCTACAAGGAAATCGACAAACGGACCATCTACACCATTCTGTGCCGGCCCATGTGGCGGTTCGAGTTTGTTTTGGGCAAGTATCTGGGACTGGCGGCGCTACTGGCTGTCGTGACGGTTGTGATGACCGCCGTGGCGGCCGCTTACGTGATCGCCCTGGGCGGCTCGCTTGACGCCGCATTTTTCTGGGCCGCCGTGCTGACCTACTGGCAGCTCTTGCTCGTGACGGCGCTGGCGGTGCTTCTGTCGGCCGTCACCTCGCCCATCCTCGGCGCGATTATCGCGTTCACCACCTACATGGTGGGCCACGCCACGGGCATCCTGGCCGACCTGCCCGCGCATTTCGATGGGACGTGGGCGAAGACGATAATGGAGTTCGCCTACTACGTGCTTCCCAATCTCTCGAACTTCAACATCCGGGAC
>JBKHFO010000107.1:0-11429 GCA_046540175.1 Candidatus Hydrogenedentota bacterium | reverse complement strand
TTATATGCGTGTTTTGACAGAAGTGCGAAGAGGTGCTACCCTAAAAAACTCGGCGGAATGGCCTAGAAAGACAGTCGCGAAGTTTCTTTTCGGGTCGGAGACAGGGATGCGCCGCGAAGGCGGCGAACAATGGCTAAAAGGGGCAACATAATGCGTAAGCGAAAGAGATGGGCTGGTGAGTGGGTGTTGGTTTGCGTGATGGTCTTGGGGGCCGCGCCAGCGGTTCACGGGCAACATGACGAGCACCGGGGCGCCGTGCGGGAGATCGCCCGGGGACAATACGGCCAAGCCGAGGAGCGGTTTGAAGGTGTTTTGGAGGATCCCGCCACGTTGTGGCGCGGTCCCAGCGGGTCGTTTGAGCCGCGATTTGTGCTACCGGAAACGCATTTTGTTTTGGCGTTGCTGGAGAGCGAACAAGGCGAGGCTGACGAGGCGCTTGAGCACGCCCGGCAGGCCGTCGAGGAAGGATTACCCTTCGAACGGTTGCAGGCTGGCCCGCGCGACGCGTTCGAGGCGCTGTACAACATGGAGGCCTTTCAGGAGTGGGCGGAGCAAGAGGGAGAACCGTTGCTCCATGGACCGAAGCTGGGGCACGTTACTGCCGAGGCGGCATCCTTCTGGGTTCGCACGGCCCAGGAGGCTGAGGTGCGGGTTGAGGTCACGCCTAAGAACGGCGAGGGCGGAACGGTCGAGCCCGTTACCGGGCGGACCCTTGCTTCCCAGGATTATACGGGGGTTGTGCGCGTGGAAGGGTTGAATCCCGACACGGCGTATACGTATCAGCTGGCCATCGATGGCGAGGAGGTTCCGGTGGATGGGGCCGCGTTTCGTACGTACCCCTCTCAGGGAACGCCAAGCCGTTTCCGCGTGGCCTTCGGGGGCGGCGCCGGCTATGCGCCGGAGCATGAGCGGATGTGGACCACCATCAAAGAGCGAGACCCGCTCGCGTTTCTGACGATGGGCGATAACGTGTACATTGACGACCCCGAGCATAGCCTAACACAGCGCTATTGCTATTACCGCCGCCAAAGCACTCCTGAATGGCGGGACTTGGTGGCGGGCCGCGGCGTGTACGCCATCTGGGACGACCACGATTTCGGTCTCGACGATAGTTACGGGGGGCCAGAGATCGACCACTTCCCGTGGAAGCGGCCCGTGTGGCATGTGTTCCAGCAGAACTGGAACAATCCCGCCTATGGCGGGGGGCACACGCAGCCGGGGAGTTGGTTTGATTTTTACATCGGCGATGTCCATTTCATCATGCTTGACGGGCGCTACTACCGGGAGGAGACCGCGCGCCATGGCGCCGAAGACGTGGAAAACCCGTCGATGCTTGGCCCGGTGCAACGGGCGTGGCTTAAGGAAACGCTCAAGGACTCGCGGGGCGTGTTCAAGGTTGTGGCCTCTTCGGTGCCTTGGGCCCGGGGAACCAAGGGAGGCCCGCCGGCCGGTTTGGATACGTGGGACGGGTATGACGAGGAGCGCGAGGCGATTTTCGATTTTCTGTACGAGCACGATATTTCGGGCGTGGTGTTGATATCCGCGGACCGGCACCGAAGCGATGCGCGCCGCGTTTCCCGCGAGGACGGTTACGATCTCTACGACTTCATGAGTTCGCAACTCACGAATTACCACACCCATGGCCTGATGGAGGACGCGCCCGGGTGGATTTTCGGCTATAACGAGAAGAATGCGTTCGCCCTTTTGGACTTCGACACGACGGCGGAGGATCCGGCGCTGACGTTCGAGATTGTGACCATAGATGACGAGACGATCTGGGACATGGAGCTGACGCTAAGCGAGTTGACGGACTGAGGGGCCGATGGCCTTGCGGTTCCGGACGTCATCATGTCCGGCGCAATCGGGGCGCCCGCAAATTCAGCGTTGATTCGGCTTGTCTTGGCCGTGAGGTGGCGCGACGGCCTTCCAGGCCATGGTTCATGGCCTGGAAGGCCATGCCACCTCCAAGCGAATTCACTTCGGCCGTCAACAACAAGGGGCAGTATCGACAAGTTTAAGCTGGGCGCTCTACGAGCCGTGGGCAATGCGGGCCGCCGCTATTCATCCGCCAGCACGCGCTCGATCAACGCGGCCAACTCGTTTTCGGTCTCGGGCAGCCGGCCCAAGCTTTCCCAAATTGGTTCGAGGGTTTCATGAGAGGGGACGTGACCTTCCAGCCGCTCCACGGCGTCTTCCAAGACGCTGCCGGCCTCGTGGCTATCGTTGTTGCGCACATCGCTTCTCTCGGGCAGGTTGCGAAACGCATCGGCGTCTGGCAGCGTCCAGGCCACGTTGCCCATGGCTTGGAAATTGGTCAACGGCCGGGCGAAGGAGTAATCGTAGGGCCTGTTTAGGGCCGCGATGTTCCCCACCACGCGGATATGGTCGAGCATGTCCCACTGGTTGTAATTGAACACGGATACGCCGCCGCTCTCGCATCCCAGTACGAGATTGTTGACCACCATGGCGGGACCGGCGCCCACAATGACGCCAGGGTTCCGCCGCGACCCCACGACGATGTTGCGTTCAATGCGTCCGCCGTCGCCGGGTTCGCCATTTTCCACCCCGTAGACCATGATGCCCGGACCCAATGCGCCCGTGATATAGTTCTCGCGAATGACGCCGGCGCGGACGTTGAGCTTAAGCTCAATGGCGTAGCCTACCGTATTGGCCGCGGGCTCGATCTGGGAGCCATCAATAACATTGCGTTCGAACTCGAAGCCGGTAATATCGAGTTCGCCCTGGTGGTCGCCGATGTAGTAGGGGGTTAACCGGGCGCCGATCGACGCGCATTCCCGAATGCGCAACCCATCCACGTCGCCCGTGTTGGCGGAGAGATCGCCGTGGCCACAGTCTCGGAAGATACAGTTTTCGATGGTGATATCGTTCGCCTCGTCGACGCGGATGGCGTAGGCGTGCGGCGCGTGAAATTCCAAATCGCGAACAACCAAATGGTTGCCGCGGATGCGCCAGAGATTGTGTCCGCGGTCCGTGACGCGCAGCTCCGGCGGGTTGCCGTCCTCGTCCCGGACGCCCCGGATCGTGATCGGCGCTTCTTCCGTTCCGGAGACCGTCAATACGGTATGCCCCTCGTGCTCGCCGGGCAAGAACACCAATTCCCCGCCGGGCTCGAGTTCATCCAGCAGCGGCCGGTAATCCTCCCCCGGCTCGACTTCAATGACATTACCCGAGGCGGCGGCCCCCACCAGCCAAACGGTCAGCGCCATTAGCCCGCCCGCCCAACTTGCGCCCATACGCCGTTTCCTATACATTCGCCTTACCCTCCCTGGTTGATCACAACGCCTATATGCTATCGGAATACGAGGATGCGCGCAAAACGCCCGGCTTGCGCTTGGCCGGTTTCGCCTAGCCCTGTATATAATCAGCCCTGGCTCCATTCCACGATCGCTTCCACCAAGTGAGGAATGTCGTGTTGGGCGGGCTCCACGGCCACGTGGAAGCCGCATTCCCGCGCGGTGGCGGAGGTGATCGGGCCGATCGACGCGGCAACAGCCTCCTGCTGAATGCGCTTCGTCCGCTCTTCGCCAAGCAGCCGGCAGAAGTTGCGCACGGTGGACGAACTGGCGAAGGTGATGAGCGTGGGCTGATGCGCCACGAGGCGGTCCGCCAGGGCGGCGCTTTCCTCCGCCGGAACGGTGCGGTAGGCGACCAGTTCCGTCACCTCGGCGCCGTGCTTGCGCAGTTCCTCGGGCAGAAAGCTCCGGGCGATGTCGGCGCGCGGCAGAAGGAAGCGTTTCCCCCGCAAGTCCGGCTCGTGGGCGTGGATCACGGCGAGCAACTCCTCGGCGACGTACTTGTCCGGCATGGCGTCTATCCGCAGAAACCGCTTGCGCACCGCGCCGGCCGTGGCCGCGCCAATGACGCATAGCCGCACCCCAGCGAGATCGCGGGCGTCGCATCCCTGGGCGTCGAGGCGCTCAAACAGCATCTCCACGCCGTTCACGCTGGTGAACACGATCCAATCGTAATCGCCAATCCATCCGAAATCGCCGGGCTCTTCCGGCGGCTTGATCTGAATCGTGGGAAACTCGAAGACATCCGCCCCCAATTCGCTCAGTCTCCCCACCAAATCGCTGGCTTGCTGGCGGGAACGGGTAACCGCGATGCGCTGCCCAAACAAGGGCCGGCTCTCGAACCAGCTCAAGCGATCCGCCAAGGCCGCCACCTCCCCCACCACGGCCACGGCGGGCGGTTGGATGTTCGCCTCCTCCGCCTGTGCGGCAATGCCGCGCAAGGTTCCCCGCACGCTGCGTTGCCGGGGGTACGTGCCCCACTCGATGACGGCGGCGGGCGTCCCGGGATCCCGGCCCAGGCGGATGAGTTCGGCGCAGAGTTTAGGCAGGTTCTTCACGGGCATGAAGAAGACCAGCGTGCCCTTGAGGCCCAGCGTTCCCAGGTCGATGCCGCTTTCTTCCTTGGCGGGATCCTCGTGGCCGGTAATCAGCGTGACGCTGCCCGCCAGCCCGCGGTGCGTCACGGGGATGCCCGCATAGGCGGGGACGGCCGCGCCCGCCGTCACGCCGGGAACCACTTCAAAGGGAATGCCTTGCTCCGCCAGATAGAGCGCTTCTTCCCCGCCCCGCCCAAACACAAAGGGATCCCCGCCCTTCAAGCGGACCACGCGATTGACCCGGCGGGCTTGTTCGGCCAACACGCGGTTGATCTCTTCCTGCAGCAAGGTGTGCCGATCCGCGGACTTCCCCACGAAGATGTGCTCGGCCTGCCTGGCCCACTCCAGAAAGACCTCGTTCGCCAGCGTGTCGTAGACCACTACATCGGCGTGTTCCAGGCACTCCCGGCCCCGCAGGGTCATGAGGCCGCGATCGCCCGGCCCCGCCCCGACGAGATAGACCTTGCCGGCGCCGCTGCTCATCGGAGGGACGCCACCAACTCGCGCGCGCCTTGCTCAATCAGCCCCGCGGCGAGCGTTTGCCCGAGGGCCTCGGGATCCGCCATGGAGCCGTTCAGGGCGTGGCGCAATAGGCTTGATCCATCGGGATGGCAAAGGCAAGCCTGAATGTCCAGGGCGCCATCCTCGCGCGCCCGCGCCAGCACGCCCAGGGGGAGTTGGCAGCCTCCTTCCAGCTCCGCCAGACACGCCCGCTCGGCCCGAACCTCCGCCGCGCTCGCGGGGCATGTGAGCATCGCCACTTCTTCTTGCAGCTCCGCGTCATCCACGCGCGCCTCGATGCCCAGCGCGCCTTGGGCCGGGGCGGACAGCATCACTTCCGGCTTGAGCTGTTCCGTCACGGCGCCCGCCCGGCCCAGCCGCTCAAGCCCGGCGCACGCGAGGATGGCCCCGTCCACGTCGCCCCGGGCCACCTTGCCCAGCCGCGTGTCGATGTTGCCCCGGAACTCCCCAACGCGGAGATCGGGCCGGTGCGCGGCCAAGAGCGCCTTCCGCCGCACGCTGGAGGTGCCTATCACGCTTCCCGGCGGGATCGCCGCCAGCGAGGGCCAGCGCGCGCAGATCAAGGCGTCGTAGGGCGTTTCCCGGCGCGGGATCGCGGCGACACACAACCCGTCCGGCAACGTGGTCGGCAGGTCCTTCAAGCTATGCACCGCAAGATCGATACGGCCGTCGAGAAGCGCGTCCTCGATTTCCTTGGTGAACGCGCCCTTGCCGCCGATCTGAGCCAGGGGCGCGTCAAGCACCGCGTCGCCCGTGGTGCGAATGACCTCGATGCGCACCTCCCGCCCGGGCGTCATCGCCCCCAACCGCGCGGCGATCTGCTCGGACTGGCGGAGGGCCAATACGCTCCCCCGCGACCCCAGGACCAACGGCCGGCTAAAGCGGCTCATGGCCCCTCCTTGAGGCCGAACAAACGCTTCACGAGATGCAGCGCGGTATGCGGATCGCGCTCGGCCACTTCGCGTTTCAACTGGGTCATGGGCCGTTGGAGGATGGCGTTGACGATGCGCTTACTCAAGTACGTGACCTCCTCCCGTTCCTTCTCGTTCAACTCGGGCAGATTCTCGAGCGTCTTGGCCAGTTCCCGTTTACGGATGGCGTGCAGTTCCTGCGACATGGACACGATGGTGGATTCCGCCGCCAGACCCTGCACCCACGTCCAGAATCGCTCCGCCGCTTCATCGATCACGCTCATGCAATAGCTCACGGCCTTCCGCCGCTCCTCGATGTTGGCCTGCGTCACGCCGCTGAGATCATCCACGTCGTAGAGGTGGACATTGTCTAGCTCGTTAACCTTGGGATCAATGTCCCGGGGCACCGCGATATCGATGGCGAACATGGGCCGCTGGTCCCGCATCCGCAGCGCCTGTTGAAAATGCGAAGGCGTGAGCACATACTCGGCGGCCGCCGTCGATGAGATGATGATGTCGGCGCGGTGCAACTGTTCGGCCAGCTCGGCGAATCCCACCGGCTCGCCGCCGAACCGGTCCGCGAGTTCGTCCATCTTGCCCGCGCTCCGGTTCGCGACCAATACCCGGCCCACCCCGCGATCCACCAGGCGGGACAGCGTCAGCTCCCCCATCTTGCCCGAGCCCACCACGAGCACCGTCTTGTCCCCCAACTCGGAGAACATGGATACCGCCAAATCCGCCGCCACCGAACCAATCGAAACCTTGCCCGCCCCGATCCCGCTGTTGGAGCGCACTTCCTTGGCCACGGCGAAGGCCCGCTGAAACAGGGCATGAATCACCTTGTCCGCCGTCTGCTCCGTCTGGGCCATGAGATACGCGTCGTGAACCTGGCCCAGCACTTGCGCTTCCCCCAGAACCAAGCTGTCCAACCCGCACGCCACGCGGAAAAGATGCCCAATCGCCTCCTGATCCGTGTAGACGTACATCTGTTCGGCGAAGGTCTCCTCCGGCACGCTATGCCACTCCCGCAAGAACCGGCGAATGAGGCCTATCACATCCTCGGGCGGGGCGCTGTGATGCGCATAGATTTCCACGCGGTTACACGTGCTCAGGATGACCACTCCCCCGCCGCCAAGGAGTTTGCGTAGATGCAGCAAGGCGCCGGGGAGTTGTTCTGGCGCGAAATACAACCGTTCCCGCAATTCCAATGTGCTTGTATGGTGGTTCAGGCCCGCCGCAACCAGATTCATCTACACCCTTTTCCCTACACTGCCCATTTCCATCGCCTCCCCGCCCCAATGCATATGCGTGCACAATAACGAGAAGCTAGGCCGAAGCGCAAGTTGATACCAAGAAGGAGTTCATTTTTCTGGCGGCCAGTGTTCGCGTGTTTCCGAGCGGTGGAAGAACGCGCCCAGGGACATCCGGGAGATGCAATTTGACAAACGGAGCGGCATCCGCTACGTTCAAAAGGCGCTGCGGAGTTTGTCCGAAGGCCTCGCGCCGCCGGACGAGTGAGGAGGAAAGGAGCACGCCGGGGAACTTATCCGGGCCGAACGTGATTAACCCGCATGTGGATTGGCTCCACGTTGGGCAACATACAACACAAGACAGCTTATTTCGAGAGTTTACGAATGATACTACGAAGAACACAACCACGTCTAGCACCGCATGGTAAGAAACTACCCTTCGGGATCCATGCGGCGCTGACGCTCGCATGGGCGACGCTGGCGTTGACGAGCGGCTGCGCCCATGGCCCCAGTCCGGAACAGCGGACCATCAACACCGAGCGGTATGAACTTAGCGTGCAGCGCGGCGGCATGGTGGACGTACAACTCTCGGACGGGGTTCCGCTTTTCGAAAACGTGCGGCCCGCCGTCTGGCTGGAGGGGGAGGACGCGCCCACGCCGTTCCGCTTGGACGGGGAGGACACCATGCGCGAGCCGGTGGATGACGCCTTGGGCATGGGGCAGGGGTTGTATTTCCTTGCCCGCGAAGGCGAATGGCGCCTGCGGACCTATCCCACGCATCCGTTCCTGACGGCGCAGGTCACGTATCACAACACCTCGGACGAACCGGTTCGGGTAAAAGCCCTCATGCCGTGGGCGATCCAGCCGCGTGACGAAGGCCGGTTCGAGTTTGGCGCGTCGCAGGGAGACATTGAGTTTTTCCAGCCCCATCCGTTGGATAATGGCGAAGGAGAACCCCGGATGTCCACCGATGGAAGCCGCGGCGCATGGCATACGCTCGTTCACGATTCCGCCACGGGCCAAAGTGTGCTGGCCGGCTTTCTGACCCACCAGCGCGCGGGAAGCGAGGTGCTGTTCAATGACCAAAGAGCAGATAATCAGCGGAGCTTTGGCATGGTCCAAGCCATATCCCGTTTTGATCCTCCCGTCGAATTGCAGCCGGACGAAACGCTCACATCCGAGCGCTTTTTTTTGTCCGTGTCCGAAACGGAGCCCCATCGCGCGCTGGAGCGGTTCGTCAACGCCACCGCCGTGAGCAACGGCGTGCGCCCGGACGATAGCTTCCGCCCGCACGCGCTCAACGTATGGCCGGAAAGCGTGGGCCGCACCCTCACGGCGGATGACATCCTTGAGGAAGCCCGCTTGGCGGCGGAACGGCTGCAACGCTTCGGCTGGAACGGGTTTCTCGTGCCCCGCGGCTGGGAGCGGCGCACTGGCGACTGGACGCCCGATCCCGAGCGCTTTCCCGATGGGCTTGCTCCCGTGGCGCAAGCGCTAGGTCAGCTCGGCCTGCAACCAGGTCTCGCGATTGAGCCGCTTATCGTCCACGAAGAGAGCGCCCTGGGCGAGGCCCATCCCGAATGGCTGGTGGACCCCAAGCCGGCGTATGCGGATAAACTCAACGCTGGGGAGAAGATCCTTGATAGTACCGCGCCCGGCGCGCTGGATTACCTCCGGCGCCATATCGCGGAGATAAGCCATGAATGGCGCTTCAACCTCTTGCGAAGTGAAACGTGGTTGGAACCCTTGAAATGGGCCGGAACCCTGGCCGACGATAGCCGGACCCGGACCGAATGGGCCAACCATACAGCGGAAGCCCTGCGGGATGCGGCCGGCCGCCACACCTATATCATCGCCGCGGGCGCTTCCCCGGAATCCGCGATGGGCATCCGGGGGATGAGCATGGGCGGGGACTACACTGCCGAAGGGACCGCTTTCAGCGCTATCCAATCGGCCGTGAATCTCGCCGCGCACCGCTACTATTTTGCTCCTTACCTTTGGCAACCCAACCTCACGCCCCCGCAAGGCGGCGAAAACGCGCATCCGTCCCTTAGCCCCCACTGGCTCACGGCGTCTGCCTTGAGCGGGGGAACGCTGAGCCTAGGCGCCCGCTTTAGCGAACTTACCGAACGAGATTGGGCGGCGCTGCGGAAACTGGTTCCGAGCCATGGGCGTCCGGCCCGGCCCGTGGACTTGTTCACCGAGCCCCATCCCCACGTGTGGAGCTTGCCGGTCGACTCCGAGGCGGGACAATGGTGGATCGTGGGGGTATTCAACTGGAACACCGAGGAAGAGACCACCGTGCCCATTTACATGGAGCCGTTGGGCATGTCCGCCCGGGACTACTACGCGGTCTACGACATTTGGAACGAGATCTACCTGGGCACGGCGGAGCGCATGCTCAATGTGACGCTCCCCCCCCGCGGCGTGCATCTCCTCGCGTTCCGCACCTATCGGGACCGCCCCATGCTTGTCGCCACCGACCGGCACTTCACCCAAGGAGCCGTCGGATTTCGCGATCTCTCATGGGACGCCGCCACCCGGACGCTGTCGGGCGCGTTCCTCGCGCATGAGAATGAAAGCGTGACCCTCCGCGTCCTGGCGCCGCCCGATCAGGTGCTGGCGGACGCGCGAGTGAACACCGGAGAGGTTAGCCCCTCCCGTGATGGGCGGGTGTGGGCCATTGAGATCGAACCCGCCGAAACCGGGCCCGTGCACTGGGAAACCGAATTCGCGCCCGCCACGGAACAAGAGGAAGAAGAAGCCGATCCCACGGAAGAATTCGAGGAGTTCTTCTAGCCCCTAATTCCGTCCGTAAGATGGGGCGTATGTGGTTATCGAACATGGACTTAATGCGTTACGGAAACGCATGGATCGTGAGAACAGCACGAATGAAAGACGCCTCCACCGTCATTCCCGCAAGGGGATTCACCACGCAACGAATACGCGCCTTTGAGTGGCGTTACACGCCAACACGATTACACAGGGTAGAGAACCGGCTGTGAATCCCCGCAAGCGGGAATCCAAAGGGTTTCGCTGTACGCTGAGGGGTGGGGGCGGATCCCCGTTTCGCGGGGATGACGGTGGGGGGTTGCGCTTCGCTTGCCGCCAGGTTACTCGTTCTCGCGCCTCTGGCGCGGGCTTTGCTTGTCTCTCTACGTCACCAACGTATGGTTAAAACCATAGCGCCGGTCCGTTCGCCGCTATCGCTCGAAGGTTATCCAGCGCACGGCGTCGAATTGTTCTTGCAGTTTGCTCGCGAGTTCGTCCATGCGGGCCCGCGTGAGACGGGTGACTAGTTCCAACGTGATCTCGGTTGTCCGTTCTTCCTCGGCAATGCGCAAACGTGATTCCAGCACCTCGTAGCCTTGCGCCCGGATGAAGGTCTCCACCTCGTTGATCCGGCCGAGACCGTGCGGCATGCCCATCGTCAGCGTGAACCGGTCCGCTGACGGCAACAGCCTCGCCAAGCGCTCAAGCACGATGACCACCAACAACGCGGCCACCGTGGCCGCAATGGCAACGCCGTAGAGTCCGCCTCCGATCGCGAGGCCCAGCGCCGCCACGAACCAGATAAGCGCCGCGGTCGTCAAGCCCCGGTGATGGCTGCCGACATTAATAATGGTCCCCGCCCCCAGAAATCCCACGCCCGTGATGATGCCCGCCGCGATGCGTCCTTGGTCGAGGGTGACGGTGGTATCCTGCTCCGCCCACCGCATGGCGATGATGTCCGACACGATCATGGCCAGCGTGGAGCCGAGACAAACCAGGATGTGAGTGCGCAATCCGGCGGACCGCCCCTTACGTTCCCGCTCGATCCCGACCAGCCCCGCGAGGACGATCGCCAACGCGAATTTCAACGAGATCTCCGGCAGCATGTGCCACGTGTCAACCAAGAAAAGCCCTCCGGCGTGGGTTGTTAGCTCGCTACCCTGGCGCTCGGTCCGCCTTGAATGGGTGAGTGTTCCGATTGCGTCTGATTTGTAGCTCGAAAACGCTGGCGCAAATAAATCCATCCCGTAGGGATGACAGATGGTAGCCAGGGGTTGAGCCCGAGGCGCGTAAGCGACGAGGGCGACACCCCTGGATCCAAGGCGCCCATCAAAACACGACCCCGGCAGGGGTCGCAGCAGCCGGGTGCACCAAAGTTCCGCGGCCGCGCTTGGATGTTCACCCACGCACCGGACCCAATCCTGGGGCGCAAAGCCGCGTTGTCCCAAACTTGAGCGCTTCCCAAGCACTACCGCAGCTCAATGACATCATCCTCTTCATCAGGGACTGCCACATCCGGCTCCTCGCCTAAAGCCCCGATTCGCTCGCGCCGGGACTCCACCG
>JBKHFO010000106.1:0-11596 GCA_046540175.1 Candidatus Hydrogenedentota bacterium | reverse complement strand
CCCCCGCTAAATCCAATCCCCGCGCACGGCGATGTCGAGCATGGTGTTGGCCTCGTCATCCCCCGGGAAGGTCTCGGATTCGGGATCCCATTCGAGTTTCCGCCCCAGCCGCACGGCGATGAGCCCAATCTGGCACACCGTCAAGGTGCGGTGGCCCACCTCCGCCGGTTGCAGGGTTTCGCCGCCCGTCTTGATGGCGTGGAGGAAATCCTCCTTATCCCCCATGGTGTCCGAGAGGCCGAGTTCGTCCGGGCCGGGTTCTTCATCGAGGATGGCGGGGTCGCTGGCTTCGATGGACCTGTCCCCATAGTCCACCCGGATCCAGCCCTCCGAGCCTTGGAACTCGATGCTGGGCCGCTGGTTCATTTCGTATTCGAGGGTGACCCCATTGGCGTATTCGTAATGGAGTTTGAACTCGACGAGCGTGTCCCACAACCCCTCGGAGAACTCGCCGGTCCCCTCGACGCTCACAGGCCCCGTATGGTCGGTGTCGTTGCCCCATTGGGCGATGTCGTTGAGGTGGGCGCCCCAATTCGAGATCATCCCATCGCAATGGTCCGAGACGCGCATCCATCCCGGACGGCCGCGCAGCTCCTCCGGGGGATGGACCCGGTGCTCGGTGTACGGCGCGCCCGGGGCGGGGCCCAGCCACAGCGGATAGTTGAGTTCCTCAGGCACGGGCATGGGATCCGGCCAGCCCACGGACTCGGGTTCGGACGGCACGTGGCTGATCATGTGTTCGAGTTCGCCGATGTACCCGTTCCGGACCAGCTCAACGGCCTTCCACATAGGCTGGAGCGAGCGGAATTCGCTGTCGTTTCGCGTGACCACACCCGCTTCCCTGGCGGCATCGGCCAGCATGCGGCCTTGCTTAACGGAAAGCGAAATCGGCTTTTCGATGCAGGCGTGCTTGCCCGCCTGAACGGCGTGAATCCCCATGGGAACGTGCCAATGATCGGGCGTCGATATCATGACCGCGTCGATGTCGTCACGCTCCAGGATGTCCCGGTAATCCTCATACACATCGCAACCATTGTAGCCGTTGGTTTCGCGTTCGCCGGCGTAATGCGCCTCTATCCGTTCGCGGTTCTGATCGGCCCGCCAACTATCGACGTCGCACAGCGCCAGAATGTGCGCATCCGGCGAGTTAAGAAACTGCGGCGTGTTCACGTTCACTTCTTGCCGCCCACACCCAATGATGCCGAGCGTGATGCGGTTGCTCGGCGCGTTCGCGCCCAACACCGATGAGGGTACGATGAGGGGCCCCACAGCCGCTGCCGCGCTGGTCTTCAGAAAACTCCGCCGGGATTGCATGATCATCTCCTTCGAACCCAATTTGTGGCGCTACGGTGCGCTGCGTCATCTAGGATAACCCAACCCCCACCATGATGTAAATTGCGTGCGGACGCCCCAGTAAGGCTTGATTTCAGCGGGGCGGCGGCGCTATTCTCAATCGGCGCAGAACCAGAAGTCTTTTGGCTAAAAACAGGGGGAGGAATTGGCAGCAGACCTGTAGTTTCCGTTCACCCCGCCTCGTAAGGGGGGAGGGAGCAGAATCAAGGCGTTGAGGGGCGCGGCTCACCGCAGAGAGGCCCCCGCATGGAAGTGCGCCGGCGCCGGGGGAGAGATTGAGGGCGCGCCCTTCCAAAACCACGGGCTAACCAAGCTCGCGGAATGGAGGATGGAACGATGCGCACCGATGCAAGTGGTGGGAATACGCAAAGCAGGCGCAGTGGCTGTCCCTTGATAGGACGGCGGCAATTCCTTGCGCGCGCCGGGCTGACGGGGGGCGCGGCGCTAGCGCTGAATGCTGGGCTATTTCAATGGAGCGTCCGCAAGGTGCTGGGCAAACCGCTGATGCCCAGCCAAGGAGAAGACAAAGCCCTGATCCGCGTGGGCTTCCTTCAGTCTCCGCCTGGTGAATACATGGAAATGGGTTGGCCGGGCAAGGAGTTCGATTCCGGCGCCAGCCAGGCGCTTTATACAGAGACGCTCGAACAGGCGGCGGCGGAACAAGGGGTCACGCTAGATGTACAAGGCGAGCGCCTCGGCGAGAATGACGCCGTGGATGCCTTTCTGGAAGACACCTTGGAGGCGAACGCCGATGGCGTCATCCTTGTTAATATGGAAGCCCAGACCTACGGCATGCAGGGCATGTACCGGTTCCTGGAGCAACGGGGAGACCAGAATCTGCCGCTGTTGGGCTTTGTCCCCCATGGAACGCTCCACCATCATCCCGGCGACTATGAACCCTTCCGCGAGGCGCCGTACTGTTTCCTGGCGGGCAGCGCGGACATCGATTGGCTGGCCACTGGACTGCGCATGCTGAACGCCCGCTGGCAGATGGCGAACACCCGGCTCGCCGTGGTCACGGGCGATCGCGACGATGAAGAAACATTCGAGCCGCTGGGAACGGTCATCCAATACGTTCCCATGCAACGCTACATGGAAATCGAAGCCGAGACGGAAGGGGCCGACGAGATTGAGGCGATCGCGCGCACCTATCTGGACAACGCCCAGGACATGCTCGAACCGTCCGAGGAGGAAGTGTTCGAGGCCGCCCATGCTTCGGTGGCGTGCCGGCGGGTGATGGAGGAAACGGATTGCCACGCCCTGTCGATAAACTGCTTCCATGCGGTCACCCACCAAGAGATCCTTCCGCCATGCCTTGGCTTCATGGAGTTGCTCAACGACGGCAGCGTAGGGGTGTGTGAGGCCGACATTTTGCCGGGGCTGACCCAATTGTTAAGCCGGTACCTTCTTGACAAGCCCGGTTTTCTGCACAATCCGATTCACGACACCACGCGCAACGTGTACGCAGGCGGCCATTGCACCGCGCCCACGCGCATGGCGGGATTCGAAGAGGAGCCCGAGCCCTACGTCTTGCGAAGCCATCACGAGGCTGGATTTGGAGCTGTTCCGCAAGTGCTGTTCACGGAGGGCCAACCGGCCACGTTGTGGCGGTTCCTCTCCCCAGACAGACTGATGCTTTCCACGGGGAATATCCTTCACAATGTGGACACCCACCCCGACGATGGCACGGGGGGATGCCGGACGTCCTTTGTGATGGAAATGGACGACATCGAGGATGTCCGGGAGATACGCGCGCATCACAAGGTGCTTACCTACGGGAAGCATCTCCACACCGTGCGCGCATGGGCCAGGCTCGCGGGGGTGGAGCTGGAGGACGTTACCGGCAATATCGTGTATGAGGGGTGAATGGACATAGCGCAAGGGCGGGTGGGTCTCCCGGGGGCCACCCGCCTTTTGCAGAAATCAGAGGGGCCCCGGAGACGGGTCCGGCGAAGCCGCGCTACGTGGTCTAGGGAACGGAGGATTCGTAGCGATGACGAGGGAACAGCGAGCGGAAGACGGGAACAGGCGAGGACTGGCATTGACCGCCGTGGCTATTACAGCGGGGGGATTGGTCCGCGTGGTGCTCTCGCGCTTGTTCCACGAGCTGTCCATCAACGAGCTATCCATAGGGGGAGTTGAGTCTCCCATGTGGGTCATCGCCGCCGAGAGCGCGGCTGGGGCCGTGGCCGCGTATGCCTTGCTGGCTTGCTTCCGCAAGCGCGGCCTACGGACCACGTTGATGGCGGGGCTCGGCAGTTGGGGCGCCGGCCACCTCATGTTTTGGCATTGTTGTTACGGGAGCTGCTAACCAACACGTCAAATTATTTGCTATTCTTTGGGCTTACGATGGGGGTTTACCTTCCCGGTGCATTGCTTGGCGGGCTATTGGCTTGGGGGTTCCATGCGGGTTGCGCCCGCCTGTTCGAGGCCATTGACTTGCGCTCTCGCTTGGCGCGCCGTTTCCGCTGACGGGCGGCCGGCCGGCGCCGGGGGCCACGAAATCACAGGTGTTGCGAAGGGGACGTACGATGTCACCGCTAGCAAGGAGGGAGTATGAATCCGAGACTCAGTTCGAGATGGATAGGGTGGAGGACGTCCGAAATGTTACCATCTACACGCATCCCGTCCTGACCTACGGCCATAACCGGGAGGCGATTCGGGCGTGGTGTGAAGTGGCCGGGATCGAAATGACCGCGCTCTTGTGACACGCGCCGCCTTTTCAGGCGCGTTGCGCGGCGTCCCACGTATTCGTGTCCACAAAAGGGATAAAGAGTTTTCTCTATGTTTAGCTTAACCGTCCGCCCTAGGTTTAAGCGGCGGGCGGCCAATCGGTTTTGAGACCCCACGCGTGAGGCCTGTTCGCCATGGAATCCTATGATCTGTCCGTAATCATTCCCACGGCCAGTTCGGGAGGACTGCTTCCCATGGCGCTGGCCCATCTCGAGGTGCAGACGTATCCCGCCGCATGCTTCGAAGTACTGGTGACGGATTACGGCAATCCCGGCGAAGTGGCGTCGCTCATCAAGCGCTACATATCGGGCGCCCCCATTCGCGTGCGGTATCTGCGCGCGCCAGGACGGAACTACGCCGAGGCCGCCAACAGCGCCATCGAACAGGCGGAGGGCCATTGGCTCTTGTTCCTGGACGAGGAACTGCTTGCCGGGCCGCGGCTAGTGGAGGAACATATCACCGCTCAACAACTGCACGGGGGCGAAGCGGCCATAACAGGGACCGTGGATATCCATCCCCAGGTGGCCCCGTATACCTTGACGAAGTGGGGCGTGTGGCGGGAGGGGGCGCCGCCTCGTGAAGAAGAGCCCCTCCCTTCCCTCCCAGAATCGCCTCCGGTCCACTATTTGGATTGGCGAACCGAGAACTTGAGTCTTCCCCGGAGATGGCTTGACGAAGTGGGCGGCTTTTCGGAAAGCGATTATGTTCTGGCGAGGGTGGCTGATTTATCGTTGGCCGCGCGTCTGCATGATGCGGGCCTGGCGGGATTCGCCGCGCCACAGGCCGTGGCCTACGCTTGGCGGGCGACCGATCTGGAACGGGAGCGCCGGCGCATTTATGCGCGGGGGTACGGCTTGTACCTGTTGGACCAACAGCGCTCCGCCGAGCAATTGAGCAGCCGTCTCCTGCCGTCCAACTGGTGGTGGCGCTCCAAGGCGCTACGGCCGTTCATGGGGTTGTTCGGCTGGTTGTGTGTAACGGTAAGCCCAAACACGCGGCTTTTCGCATTGCTTTCCCGCCATGTCCTTCAATACGAACTCTCCCGCGGTTTCTGCGATAGCGCAGCCGGCCGCCCCCCCCGCTACGCAATGGGATCGCGGCTCTGCTAGAGATAGCGGCGGCGGAGCCATACCCAACTCCGCCGCCGCGATGCGTTGCTTTGTTGTGACCGAGCGCGCCGGTTATTGAAGCTCCCAGCCTTCCCGGTACTCGTTGCGGACGTACTGGTTGGCGGCGTCGTTATTGGTTACGCGCATGTTCTGCGCATCCCATTCCAAGGCCGCCTCCGAGCGAATGACGAGGTTGCCGAGCAACACCATCTCCGTGAAGGGCCCAGCATAATCGAAATTCGACATGGCGCTCGGGCCGCCCTTGCACGCCTCAATCCATTCGGTGTGATGCCCGGGCGAGCGCTGAATAATCTCCTCGGGCCACTCAAAATCTTCCATTTCCTCGTCGGGAAGAAGGCGGGGATTGCCGCCATACTCACCGCATGTGAGGATGCCTTCATCGCCCACGAATATCGTGCCGTTGGTGTCGTCATCCCCGAGTTCTTGATCCTCGGGCACCCCGTCGGGCCGGGGCGGCTTCTCGCCGCCGTCATACCAGAAGACTTCCACCGGGTCCATGCCGCGCCGGGCCGGGAAGTGATACCGGATGACGGAGCTGTTCGGGGCGGCCACATCCGTCATACCCTCTTGGCGGACGAGTTCGACTTCATCGGGGAAGCCCAAATGGAGGGCCCAGTAAGCCGGGTCCATGATGTGGCACGCCATGTCGCCGAGGGCGCCGCAGCCGAAGTCCCACCAACCGCGCCAGTCAAACGGCAGATAGGATTCATGGTAGGGCCGATACGAGCGTGGCCCGAGCCAGAGATCCCAATCCAACGTATCGGGCACTTCCATCTCTTCCTCGGGGGCTTCCATGCCCTGGGGCCAGACGGGGCGATTGGTCCAGATGTGCGCCGTGTGCACTTGGCCAATGCGGCCATCCCAAATGGTCTCGCAGACGCGGCGAACACCTTCGCCCGCGTGACCCTGGTTGCCCATCTGCGTAGCGACATTGTGGTAACGGGCCGCCTCGGTCAGGATGCGCGCTTCTTCAATGCTGTGGGTCAGCGGCTTCTCGACGTAGACGTGTTTGCCCAACTGCATGCATGTCAAAGCGGCCTTGGCATGGGAGTGATCGGGCGTGGTTACGAGCACGGCGTCGATCTCGTTGGCCATCTCGTCCAGCATTACCCGGTAATCCGCGAATCGAGCGGCGTCCGGCCATTCCTGAAAGGCCTGACTAGCGCGCTGCTCGTCCACGTCGCACAGAGCGACGATGTTTTCGCTTCGGCAATTGTTCAGATTGGACATGCCTTGTCCGCCCGCCCCAATCGCCGCGATATTCAGCTTCTCATTCGGACTCTGCGCCCCAATTCGCGGCGCCAGCGCCAAGCCCGCGGTTGCGGCGGCCGAACTCGCCAGGAATGACCTTCTTGTTATGCCTTTGTGTCTCATGAGGTATTCTTTCCTTTCTTTACAGTTATGCTCCACTTCTGATGCGGAGCCACACCCTATTGAAGCTCCCAACCTTCGCGGTACTCATTGCGGACGTACTGGTTGGCGGCTTCGTTGTTGGTTACGCGCATATTCTCCGCATCCCACTCCAAACGCTCTCCGGCGCGGATGGCCACGTTGCCCAACAACACCATCTCCGTGAAGGGGCCGGAGTAATCAAAGTTTGACAAGGCCCTGGGACCGCCCTTGGCTGCCTGGATCCATTCGAGGCGGTGTCCCGGCGAGCTTGGAATGCGTGGCTCGGGCAATTCGAAGTCTTCCATTTCCGCGGCAGGGAGAAGCCGAACGTTCTCGGCATGGGTGCCAAAGGTGAGTATGCCGTCCTCGCCGATCAACAACGAGCCCTGCTCACCTTGGCCGAGTTCTTCATCTTCGGGCACGCCTTCGGGCCGCGGGGGCAGTTCGCCGCCGTCATACCAGAAGACTTCCACGGGATCCATCCCGCGGCGGGCCGGGAAATGGTACCGGATCACAGAGCTGTTCGGGGCGGCCGCGTCCGTCATGCCTTCCTGCCGCACCAATTCGACTTCGTCAGGGAAGCCCAAGTGGAGCGCTTTATAGGAGGGGTTCATGTTATGACACGCCATATCGCCCAAGGCGCCGCAGCCGAAGTCCCACCACCCGCGCCAGTCAAACGGCAGATAGGATTCATGGTACGGCCGATAGGAACGCGGCCCGAGCCAAAGATCCCAGTCCAACGTGTCCGGGACTTCCATCTCTTTCTCGGGCGCTTCCATGCCTTGGGGCCAGATCGGGCGGTCGCTCCAGATGTGAGCGGTATGCACTTGGCCAATGTGCCCCCCCCAGATCATCTCGCAAACTTGCCGGACGCCGTCGCCGGCGTTGCCCTGGTTGCCCATCTGCGTGGCGACATTGTGGTACCGGGCCGCCTCGGTCAGGATGCGCGCTTCCTCAATGCTGTGCGTGAGCGGCTTCTCCACGTAAACGTGTTTGCCCGCCTGCATGCATGCCAACGCGGGGTTGGCGTGCGTGTGATCCGGTGTAGCAACGATTACGGCGTCGATTTCGTTGCCCATCTCGTCCAGCATCTGGCGGTAATCCGTGAACCGCGCGGCGTCCGGCCATTCCGCGAAGGCCTGTGCGGCGCGCTCTTCGTCCACGTCGCACAGAGCGACGATGTTCTCGCTTCGGCAATTGTCCAGATTGGACATGCCTTGTCCGCCCGCCCCAATCGCCGCGATATTAAGCTTGTCGTTTGCACTCTGCGCCCCGATGCGCGGCGCCAACGCCAAGCCTGCGGTTGCGGCGGCCGAACTCGCCAAGAATGACCGCCGTGTTATGCCTTTGTGCCTCATGATGTCTCCTTTCTGCAACTATTCATGTCATGCTCCTGTTTATTCCTCCGTAGAGACCTTATCCCAGCGGAGACGTTCCAACGTTGATACGATGCATACGTTCGGCAAGGTCAGTGAGATAGGCTTCGTCGCCACCGCCGACCTCCGGGGTCACCCAGCTGTCGAACCCGACTTCTTCCAACGCGCGCCGGACTTCGATCCAATCGACGTCGCCTTCGCCAAGATTCACGAAATTCCGCCCGTCTTTCTGGAAATCCTTGTAATGCACGCGCACAATGCGTTCACCCAAAGTCCGGATCCAGTCCTGAGGCCAGCCGTAGGCTACTATGTTGCCGCAGTCGAAATAGGCTTGGAGGTACGGGCTCTCAAACTGGTCGACGTATTCCACGAACTCCAGCGGACTTAGGAGGAAATTATTCCAGACGTTTTCCACGGCTATGACAACCCCCAGGTCCTCGGCAACGGGGAGCACCTCGCGAATGTGGCGCGTCGAACGATCCCAAGCGTCGGTGTAGCGCGTTTCCGCATTCACGATTCCCGGCACCAGCAGCACGGCGCCCGCTCCCATGGCCTCGGCCGTTTCTATGCAGTGCTCGAGTTCCTCCCGGCCTTGCCGGGCCACATCCTCGTCGGGATGCGAAAGCGGGCTGTCCCATCCGCCAAACATGATGGAATGAAGCTCAATGCCCGCCTCTTGCGCCACATCGGCCATACGCTTGGCCTCATCGACGCTGTCCACCGTATTGGACTCGATGCCTTCAAACCCGCATTCCGCTGCAAGAGCAAACTGGTCCTCGAGGTCCCCCTCCGGCAGATCTCCGTGAATAACGCCCCTCGGGAACCGATCAAACTCACCCTCTTCCGCGCTCGCCACGGACATGCGGCTGGCGAGCGCCATCCCCGCTGACGCAGCCGCCGCGCCCTTCAAAAAGCTGCGCCGGCCGATGTCCGGAACGTCTCTTTCCATACTCATCCATTTTCTCCTTCCATGTCATCAAAGTTGCGCCGCCCCGATTGTGGGGCGAGAGTACGCTTTCGGTCCTAACCTTGCAGCGTGCGATCATCCGATATCCCGCATCATAGGCAATAGTATGGGGCCGGTGCAAGCCCAAGACACGCACCGGCTCCGCTTTCGAGGCTGTCCGTCGTTTGACGCGAATGCGTCACACTGCGAGTAAGCACCGGGAGGAGGGGCTCAGGCCATTTTGCCAAGGCGCCGGAGTTCATGGTACCGTGCTTGCTTCAGCCAATAGACAAGTGGCGACACGGGAAAGGACACTCGGCTCAATGGAACCCCGGTGGCTGGCATGGGCGAAGCAGTTACAAGCAATGGCCCAGAACGGGCTTCACTACAGCGATTCCGAGTATGATCGGGAGCGCTACGAAGCCGTCGGCGAAATCGCGGCGGAAATGATGGCCTGGGGCGGCGAGACCCCCATCTCCAAAGTAAAGGAGTTGTTCGCGTTGGAGTACGGCTACGCCACGCCGAAGGTGGACGTGCGGGGAGCCGTGTTCCGGGAAGACCGGATCCTTCTCGTGAAGGAGTTGGCGGACGGCTGTTGGACTCTGCCCGGCGGGTGGGCGGACCCCTGCGAATCGCCCTCGCTCGCGGTCGAGCGCGAGATCGCGGAGGAATCCGGCTTTCGCGCAAGAGCCGTCAAGCTTGCCGCGCTTCACGACCGGACCGTGCAGGGGCATCACCCGCCCATGCCCTTTCATGTCTATAAGCTGTTCTTCATCTGCGAACTGCAAGGGGGCGAGGCCGCCACAAGCCACGAGACGGGCGGCGCCGAGTTCTTTGCGGAGGACGCCCTGCCCCCCTTGTCGGCCTCGCGCGTCACGACCAGCCAAATCGCGCTCATGTTCCAGCACGTCCGCAACCGGGACTTGCCCACGGAATTTGATTGAATCCGGCGCGGTTGCTTGAAATGCGTCCAGAACCGGACGGCGCACATTCGCGAGCCCATCGGGCTTTCACTAGAGGTCACCCATCATGCCTGGCGCATCCCGTTCGCCCCTCGACGTTGTTATCGACTACCACGAGGCGACCAAGCATCATCCCACCCGGCCATCGCGCGGGCCGGGGTATCTGGACTGGGCGAATCAGCCCAAGCCCTTCCGGCGTTTCGAAGGAGCGGAATACATCGGGCTCCCGTTGGCGGAAAGCGATGAGACGCCGCCCTACGAAGACCTCTACCGGCCCGGCGCCATAACGCCCGTTCCGCTAACGCGCGAGAATCTGGGGCTCTTCTTTGAGTGCAGTCTCGCAGTGTCCGCTTGGAAAGCGTACAAGGGACACCGGTGGGCGTTGCGGTGCAATCCGAGCAGCGGCAATCTCCACCCCACCGAAGGCTACCTCATCGCGCCGCCCCTTGAAGGCCTTCACGCGGCCCCCGCGGTGTACCATTACGCGCCGGACACGCACGGCCTGGAACGCCGCACAGCGCTTTCTTCCGGACTGTGGGAGCGGCTCACGGCTGGTTTCCCCGAAGGCGCGTTCCTGGTAGGATTAACCTCCATCATTTGGCGGGAGGCCTGGAAGTATGGGGAGAGAGCCTACCGCTACTGTCAGCACGACGCGGGCCATGCCTTGGGCGCGCTGAGTTTCGCGGCGGCCATGCTGGGTTGGCGGTGCGTTTGGCTCCAAGGCATGGGCGATCAGGATGCGGCCGCGCTGATGGGCGTGGATCGCGAGGCCGATTTCCCCCCGGAGGAGCGGGAAGAACCCGCGCTCATCGCGGCCGTGGTTCCCCGCGACGAAGGCGTCGAGCTTCCTTTGGCCTTGCCTCGCGATGCGGTTGCGGCCGTAGCGGCCGAAGCGTGGGAAGGCCAAGCCGGCCGCTTGAGCGAGGAGCACGTGCAATGGCGCCTTATTGATGAGGCGGCGGAAGCGTGCCGCAAACGGCCGGAGCCGCTGGAGCCGGCGTCTCTTCGCCGGGGGGATGCGCCACCCGAAGCGGCGGCGGAGCCATGCGGATTGAGCGCCCGCGCCGTCATCCTGCAACGCCGCAGCGCCGTCGCCATGGACGGGCTTACCGGCATTTCCAGGGAACGGTTCTACACGATGCTCCAGCGGCTGATGCCCGGTCATCCGAGCCCGCCGCTCGAGGCCTTGCCGGACACGCCGCGCGTCCATTTGTTGTTGTTCGTCCATCGCGTGGAGCAACTGCTACCCGGCGTGTACATCCTGCCCCGCGCCGGGGACGGGGAACATGGCTTGCGCCAGGCCTGTGAAGGCGAATTCGAATGGGCCCCGGCGGAGGGACGGCCAGACGGCGTACCCTTGTACCGTTTGGCGCAGGGCATGTGTGAGG
Source organism: Candidatus Hydrogenedentota bacterium (assembly GCA_046540175.1). Taxonomy (GTDB): domain Bacteria; phylum Hydrogenedentota; class Hydrogenedentia; order Hydrogenedentales; family SLHB01; genus SKRY01. Next base: position 316 of record JBKHFO010000106.1, on the reverse strand, counting down.
AACTGGCCACGCAAGTGAGCTTGTTCCAAGAAATCGCGGGTGAAAGCGCCTTTAGCCTTGGGATGCTCGCGGAATTCGAGGAGCCGCTTCAACAGCAAGGCCCCTGGTATTACCGGCGCCTGTTCTGGGAAACGGGCCTCATTGGACAGATCCTCTACATTGAGGCCGAGGCGGCGGGATTGCGCGGCACCGGCATCGGCGCGTTCTTTGATGACACCGTTCGTGAGGTGGCCGGGATCACCGGCCTCCGTTTTCAGCCGCTGTATCATTTCACGGTGGGCGGTCCCGTCGAGGATCCCCGCCTGAGCACGCTCCC
>JBKHFO010000105.1:0-11662 GCA_046540175.1 Candidatus Hydrogenedentota bacterium | reverse complement strand
TCGCGCCGCGCAGAACCCGGAGCGGAATGCGGCGGGCATCCTCTCCATCGATCAGCACCCGGCCTTCCCCGGGATCGTGTTCTCGGTTGATCAAGCTGATAAGCGTCGACTTCCCCGCCCCGGTGGGTCCCACCACCGCCAAGGTCTGCCCGGCCTCCATCTCGAAGCTCACGTCTTGCAACGCGGGCTGATGGTCGTAGGCGAACGTTACATGCTCAAAACGAATATCGCCCCGAATTCGTTCGATATCATGGCGGGTATCCTCTGAATCCTGGATTTCCGGCTCAAGCGTCAAAATCTCGTTGATACGGTTCATGCCAACCGCGCCCCGTTGGTATAGGGTAAGCACCCAGCCAAACTCGACAAGGGGCCACGCCAACAGCCCAAGGCAGAAGATGAAGCCCGTGAGGTCGCCGAGTGATATGTGGCCCTCTATCGCGCCGATCCCCCCCTGCCAGATGATCAAAACCGTCGTGGCGGCGATGCTCAACCCTATCATGGGCCAAGCGAGACTGTGAATGGCCGCGAGTTTCAGATTCTTGCGCAAATACACATCGGATTCCTCGCGGAAGGCCTCGAGTTCACGATCCTCGATGCCATAAGCCCGGACTACCCGGGCGCCCGCCAGGTTCTCTTGCGCCAAAGCGGTCACGGTGGAAAACTGCTCTTGGACTTGCTTGGACTGGCGGTGGATAAAGGTCAGAAAGACGTACACCATCAAAGAGACCACCGGCATCGGAAGAAGCGCGATAAGCGTCAGCCATGGACTCAGGTAAAACATGAACCCCAAGGTAAAGGGAAGGCGGACCATGTCCACCGTTCCCATCACGCCGGGTCCAATAAACGAGCGTACGAAATTGAGGTCGTTGGTCGAACGGGCCATGATATCGCCCGTGCGCATACGATTAAAGAAACTGCGGGACTGGCGCTGCACGTGGCGGAAATAGTCATTGCGCAAATCGTATTCGAACTTGCGCGATGCGCCGATCATGAGGACGCGCTGAAAATACCGGGCTATGCCTGTCCCCAGAGCCGCCGCCAGGAGCAGCCCGAAATAGAGAAACAGACGCTCAAGCGTCATCACGCCGCCCTGAAAATCATCCACGACGGTCTTCACAAGGGCGGGCACGGCCAAGCTGATGGACGTAAAGAACACAGCCAATACGGCGCCAAGAAGATACTGGCGCCAATACGGACGATTGTACCGCCATATGGACAGAAAAGGCCTGCCCGCAACGGCGTTGGCCTTTGCAGACTGCAATGAATTCTCTCGCTCGTTCAGCTAGGTTTCGTTTGGAATGTGAAGAGGCTCAAGACCCCGCACGATTTCCACGAGGTCATCGGATCGGAAGGGTTTCAGCAGATAGCCGTCCATGCCCGCTTCGTCAGGCCGCGTCACAATGTGGTCAATCGGTTTAGCGGTCACCATGTAAATCTTCAGCCCCGCCAGCGAAGGATCCTCACGCATGCGCCTACAGGTTTCCCAACCGTTTAGGCCGGGCATGGCGATATCCAACAGCACCACGCTGTACTGGCCGGAGCGGGCTTTTTCGACCGCGTCCTCCCCAGACTCACACGTATCCACGGTATAGCCTTCCGGTTCAAGGCACCGCTGGATGAACTCCAAAATCTCGGGGTCATCGTCCACGCACAAGATGCCTTGCCCGAAGTCCGTTCCGGCGGTCTTATTCTGATTCAGCGCGTGGCGTATCCCGCTGAGCAGCGTGCTCTTGCGGAAGCCGCGCTTCACTCGCGTAGCCACCTGCCGCCGGTACGCCTCGTACAGCGCGTCGTCGTTGGTCAACAAGACAATGGGCAGATCGACTGGGGAAAACTCCGCCAGAATATAATCAAGAATGGCGCTTCCCGTTTCCTTGGACTCGGCGTCTACAATAACACAGTCCGGCCGGTATTTCTCCACTGTAAGACCAACCGTGGCGGAACTGGCCGCACTGATGATCTCGATCCCTTCCGGCTCCAAAAGATTGCGCATTTGCGTGGTGAGCGCGCGATCCTGACTCACCAGTTGGACCAGCGCCTCGGTCTCCGTCGGCATGGGCACGCCGGTGCGCTGGCTATAGTCATCGGAACGCGGCGTCATGAGCGGCAACGAAAAGCGGAAAGTGGTTCCTTCGCCCTCCACGCTCGATACGTGGATGCGGCTGCCATGAAGCCGGACAATGTCCTGCGCGATCGACAGACCGATACCCGTGCCGCCGTATTTGCGCGTGGAGGAGCTATCGTACTGATAGAACCGGGTGAAAATCTTGTCCAGCGAATCCTGGGGGATCCCAATGCCGGTATCGGAAACGGCTACCGTAACGCTCTCCTCCGACGGGGTAATCTCCATCGTCACCGAGCCATTGGGACGGTTGAACTTGATGGCATTGGACAACAAGTTGTTGAACACTTGCCCCAGTTTACCTTTGTCGCCCTCAACGATAACCCCTTCCTCGGGCGCATTGAGATGCAAGTGAATGTCCCGGCCGTCCGCCAAAGGCTTGACGATATCCACGCTCGATTGGACGCAATCCACAAGGTCAAAGGCGTCGAAGGACATCTCCTCGGTTCCCCGGTGGAGCCGGGAGAAATCGAGGAGGTTTTCAATGAGCGTTACCAGCTTGTCTATATTACGCAAGCTAATCGTGAGATAGTCCCGCTGCATGTCGTTCACCGGCCCCACCTTCTCGTTCAGAATCATGTCGGTATACCCCATCACCGACACCAAGGGGGTCCGGAGTTCATGCGAGACATTGGACAAGAGGTTGGTCTTCATCTCGTCCAAGCTCTTAAGCTCTTCATTAACCTCGTACAACTTTTCCCGTGCTTTTGTCACCTCTTCAAGGGACGCCTGGAGATTCTCAAGCAGTTGGGCGTTGCGAATGGCCGCCGCAATATGTGGCGAGAGCTGTTCGAGCACGGCGATGTCGTATTTACTGTACGCCCCGACTTCCTCGGCGCCCACATTCAACGTTCCGATGATGCGGTCGCTGGCGTAAAGCGGTACGGAAGCGCAACTGCGGATATCGGGCGGGAAATACTTGTAATAGGATTGCTCTTCCTCGGCCAGATCCTCCACGAGAAAAGACTGGTTATGTTCATTGACCCACGCGGAACAGCATTCTTCCGCATTCAGGGGACAGCTCATGGCCATATTATCGCCCTGCGGCGGCCACAAAACGCGGACTTCAAAAGCGTTCTCTTCCGCGTTCAACAGGGCGAGCGCGGCGTAGTCGAAATCCACCAGTTTCTTGACTTCAACCACGAGATTCTCGTACAAGCGTCCCGCTTCCAAACTGGAATTGATGACGTTGGCGATCTGGTTGATGGCGCTGAGCCGTTCGGCGCGCTCGCGGGCCTCTTGCTCAAGCCGGATGGCCTTCGTCACGTTGCGAAAGATGATTTCCAACGCGGCGCATCCGCCGTTTTCATCGGGCATGCAATTGGCCGACAGCTCAACGCAAATGGCCCGGGTGTCCTTGCGTTTCATCCACACCCGCACGCGCTCAATGTAGCCTTGGGCCTGCAGTTCCTTGTTCAGCCGCGCCAAATCGTTGCCCACGAGGAAGAACTCTTCGAGGCTCTGCCCCAGGGCTTCCTCCGCACTGTCCAACCCCCAGATCTTCACGCCCGCCGGATTCAAGAACGTGATAACCTGGTTATGGTCGGTCTGAAGGATGCCATCCCGCATCGAGTTGACCACGCTGCGGTATTTGGCCTCCGACTCCTCGAGCCGGCGAATGTTGCGTTTCAGGGCCAACGCCATCTTATTGAAGGAGTTGGCCAACCCCTCAATCTCGTCCCCGGTGTCGATCTTTAGTTTGAGTTCGAGGTCGCCCTGACCGATGATCTGAGCGCCCTCGTTGAGGAGCGAAACCGGGCGCACCACATTGTTGTGGACATTACGGTAGGCCTGAAGACACAGCAGGGCCACAAGAAGCGCCGCCCCCGCCGACGCGATGGCCACCCCCCTGTCAAGAGCGCCGAAAACCGCCGACGCCGGCCGGTACACCACGAGATAACCATCAGGAACTCCGTAAAGTGGCGTGCAGGCGACGAAGGCGTCTATCCGTGTATCGCTGCTGGTCTCGAAATCGCGAATGCGACGGACACTCCCGCGCCCCTCTCCTTCTTGAATAACCTCCAACAACGAAGGGGCCGCCGGTCTCGCTTCATACGGGTAAGGACTTTCCTGTCCCGTTGGCCGCAACACCGTAGGCTCCTCGGCTTCGCCTACAATGACCTGGTACTTATAGCGCCACCCCCGCTCCGGCATGCCAGCGCCTCCCCCATAGAGATAATGGAGGGTGTCTGTCACACTTGCGACTTCGGCGATATACCCCAAGACGGCGCCCGTTTCCAGGTGCTTTACGGGCGCCGCGAGTTCAACTTCGTACCGGGAACTCTCGGGCGGAAAATGAAAATCAACGTAGTCTGCCTCATCGATCGGCTCAATGGAAGGTGAGGGCGGCGGGCCCTCCTCTTCGGCCGACGTGGTCAGGAGCAACTGTCCTTGGGGACCATACAACGTAAGGGCGTCAGCCGGCTCCAACGTTATGTCCACCATATGGCGCATCCACTCAAGGACCGCCTCCCGGTCCCGCGCCGAGGGTTCCAGATCGGACGGCCCTTCCTCCAAGGATTGAAGGAGGTCTACAATCCGCGCTTCGTTAGCGAGACGCGCAACCCCTTGTAGGCGGGCCGCATTTGCGAAATGCAATCCCTGGGCGGTCTTATCAGCCGCCGCCGTCAGGTCGTCCATCACTTCGGCGCGTTGCGTCGCGCGCAACGCGGCATAGCCCCCAATGAGGGCCAGCGCCATGGGCACAATCCCAACCCACAGGATAGACGTAAGGATTCTTCGCTCAATCCCCCGCCGTCTGGGATTCTTGTTCGGCATACATCTCCACGGACCGAACTATTCGGCTACACGTCCGCGCTTAAGCAATTCGCTCGTTTTTTCTAGAAGTTGCTCGACCTTGAACGGCTTCGCCAGATAATCGTCGGCGCCCGCTTCAAAGATGCGCTCGATATCTTCTTCCTTGGTAAGACAGGTAACCGCCATGATCGGGGTATCCACCGTGATCTCGCTTTCCCGCAACGCCCGGCACACCTGGAAACCGTCGAGTTCCGGCATGAGAAAGTCGAGAAGAATCAAATCGGGGTTCATCTGGGCGGCCTTTAGACCGACTTCGGTAGCGTTGCTCACCTTGATGAGTTCATAGCCCTCGTTGCTGAGGATCTTCTCCATCATGGCCAAGGCGTCGGGATCATCATCCACGATCATGATCTTCTTCTTCTCCGGCGTCCGCTCACGCGGAAACATATCGAAGTTCTGCCGGAAAGTGTCGAGATCCTCCTGCAGAATGCGGTAATGGCCGCCTGGCGTGCGGGAGGCCTTTATCAGCCCTTGCCGGATCCAGTTCTTGATGCTGTGATGGGTCACGTGACAGATTTTGGCTGCTTGAAACGTGGTGTAGGCTTTGGTTTCGTTATCACTCACGGCACATGCTCCTTATAGACTCTAGACATGGGCGGGGGTTTCCCCGCCCCAATTTGCAGTATACACAGAAGGTACGTGAATTGTAGCCATTCTTTGACGCCAATGTCAAGCGATACCCCGCGATTTAGCGGAGAAAAGGGTTTTCTTGGAGAAAACGTCTTTATGCGCACTGCCGCGCGCGCAAGGGGCGCCCGCTCTCGGCGGCAAGGGCGCCCTCACCCCAGGCGTTGAAGAATCTCCGCCGCCAGCGCAAACTCATCCCGCACCAGAAGCGAAGGCATAAGCCGGAATTCCCAGGGATAGACTCCAACGGCAAAACGGTAGCCAAGCACCCACACGCACCACGCGCACACCCAAACGCCAAACAAAATGCCGAGGTACCGGCGAATCAACGCGGCCTTGGCGCGGCGGTAACCGGCGTCCAGCGCCGCCGGGGTGCTGTCCTCATCTTCAAGCCCGCCTGCCGCATCATCGGCCTTGCTCGGCGGCGTCAGGACAGTTTGCGGGTAATACACGCCGTAGGCGCCTATCCCCAGCGCGATCGCCAGCCATCCAACAGAAAGCCCGGTAAACCAGCCCGAAGGCTCCGCGCTCCACACCGAGACGCCGGCGCCCAGCGCCAAGCACAGCAGAAACAGCAGACCGGCCGCCAGCATTACGAGCGGCAACCTCTTGCCGTGGCGAAGGGTCCAGTGCTCGCGGGTGGTCCCTCTCCAACGGCTCACAATCCCAGCCGCTAGAATCAGCAACACAAGTCCGGCCGCCGTGTAGCCCGCAAGCCGTAATGGAAACAGGCGGTTTTGGCGTTCTTGCCGGGCGCGAGCCCCCCACTGGTCTTCAAACACAGCCAGAACCAGCAAGGCGTCCTCCACTTCGGCGAGCCGCTCGCTTGCAGCTTCTGGGTTGGGAATGAATCCCTCTTCCCCATGGGAATCACCCATTTCCCGGCGCGCGCGAAGGCTATCACGCTGAATGAGGAGGCCATTAACCAACGCGCGGGTCCCCGCATTGGAAGCTTGCGCCATGCGCTCGCCCATTGTCTCAAGAACGCTCAGCCACTCCTCCCCGTTCGGGGCATTTCCTTCCTCGGCGCCGCGCCGCGCCGCAGCCAACACCCTATCCGCATAATCGCGCAACACTTTCCCCGTTTGTTCCACGATGCGCCGCCGTTGGTAAGCCCTCCATTGACCTTGCCGAGGCAAGGCGCCGGACCACACGGGAGGCGGATACCCCACGTCTTGGCGGCCGGCATTGGCCCGCGCCGTCAACGCCAAGGACTCGGCCAACCGGTCAGCGTTACTACCACCTTCCCCATCAGTGGTTCGCGCCAACGCGGCGGCCCTCAAGTACAGCGGCAATGCATTGTCCGGCGCATGGGCGCTGGCCCTGGCGAACAACTCCGCCGCCTCGCCTGCCTGGCCATAAGAGTAGAGAACGGTCCCGTACCTCATGGCGAGCCTCGGATTGCGCGGGTCCTGAGCGCACGCCTCGGCGAATGCCTCCAGCGCATCTTCTTCCGTCTCGCGTTCCGCCAGCGCCCACAAGTAACGGGGGGCCGCCTCCGGGCTCTGCTCCTTGTCCAGTTCCACGGCGCGGCTCAAGAAGAATTGGGCGCTTGTGTCATTTACATGGGTGAGCGCTTGTTGGTAGAGCTGTTCGGCCCGCTCATAGCGCAAATAGCGCTCCGCGAACCAAAGCAAACCCGTCACCACCAGGCACGCTAACACGCAGAAGATAAAGGCTCGCCGATGGCGCCGCGCTCCCAAGGTGTCTCCGCCACCGCCGTACGCCGGCGCTTCTGGGGCGGCAGGACTCAACTATCTCCTCCCATAATTGACCGGGCTATCTTTTTGCCTTCCTCAACGCCGGGTTGATCAAAAGCGTTGACGTTATAAAGCCGGCCGGCCATGGCGGTCTCTACCTCAAGCATGTAGAGGAGCTGCGCCACGGTATGGGCGTTAACCTGCGGAAGCCGCATCTGGATGACCGGCCGCTGGCTAGTCTTCAGGGCATCCACGGTCCCCTTGAATTCCGCCGCCATGAGCTTGTTCATCGTCTTGGAGCGGATGTAGCCGAGATCGGTGAGTTCGGGCAGCACATCGGGGATTCGCAGGCTCTTGGCGAACCGGCTCACGTCAATCAACGAGAACAGCTTGTTGTTCGGCCCTTCGCGGTAGAGCTGAATCTGGGAATGCTGATCCGTAGCCCCCAAGGCCTTGACGGGGGTCTGGCCGGCGTTGACCTCCTCCCCCCCCAAATCGTACCGCTTGCCCAGGCTTTCCGCCCAAAGCTGACAGTACCAGTCCGCGACATGCGATAGGCTGTCCGCATAGGGCATGAACACGGACATCGTCTTACCCTTTTCCGTGTCCAGGACGTAATGAAGGGCGGCGCGCAAGTAGGCGGGGTTCTCCTCCAGCTCCGGATTGGAACACCGCTTGTCCATGGCGGCGCACCCCTCGATCATACCGTCGAGGTCCATGCCCAGCATCGCCGCTGGGAACATGCCCACCGGCGAAAACACGGAAAACCGGCCGCCCACATTGGCCGGGACCGCGAACTCCGTGAGGCCGTACTTATCCGCCACGGGGTGCAGCAGGCTTTCCCCCGCGTCCCGGGGATTGGTGGTGACCACGACATGGTCCTTCATGGCCTCCGGCCCGATCTTCTTCTCGATGGCGTCGGTCACCACCATCATCTGGGCCATCGTCTCGGCCGTCTTGCCCGACTTGGAGATGACGTTGTACAGCGTTTTCCTCGGCTGGCAGACCTTCATCATCTGCCGGAACGTCATGGGGTCAATGTTGTCCATGATGAACACTTTGGGGTAGCCGCCGCGGGCGCGCGTGCTCAACATGTTGTAGTACGGCGGGAGGAGCGCCGTGGCAAGGGCGCGCGTGCCCAAGGCCGACCCGCCAATGCCTAGAATGACCAGGTTGTCGTAGCCTCGCTCGAGGAAGCGGGCCGCCTTGGCCTTAACATCCTCGAAAACCCCGGTCTGTTTGTAGAGGTCGTAAAACCCATAGGTCCCCTCGGCCCGTTCGCGGGCGAGCGTCTGGTGCAATTCCGAGACGCGGGGCGCAATATCCTGCAGTTCCGTGGGCGTAATGCCGTGCTCGGCGCCAACCGCCGAAGACTTGGCCCGGGCAATGTCAATGCGAATGTTAAGATCCATGATCTAATCCTACTGGTTTGTCTGATCAAAAAAACCGCGCAAAAGCCTGGAAGACCGCTTCGTGAGGGCCTTGGACAACCTTTACGCCCGGAAGCGAACCAAGAAAGGCTTGGCCGTACCGCTTCGTGACGACGCGTGAATCAAGGACAAGTATGACGCCCCGATCGTCGCGGCGGCGGATCAGCCTGCCAAATCCCTGGCGAAACTTGATAACGGCCTGGGGCACGGAGTAGTCCATGAAGGAGTTGCCCCCTGCCGCGTCGATGGCTTCCACACGGGCTTGAACGATGGGTTCGGTCGGTACGCGAAATGGAAGTTTTGGGAGTATAACACATTGTAACGCCTCTCCGGCAACATCAACCCCTTCCCAAAAACTGTCCGTACCCAACAGCACGCTGGCGGAATCCTCGCGAAAACGCGTCAGAAGCTCGTTCCGGTTCATGCTTCCCTGCCGCAAAAGGGTGATGCCCCGCGCCCGAAGCTCCCGCTCCAGGCAGCGGTACACGTAGTTCAAGGCGTAGTACGAGGTAAACAGAACAAAGGCGTGTCCCTGCGTCACTCCAACGGCTTTTCGGATCGCGTCCACGGTGGCGTCAAGGAAGCCAGGGGCGTCGGGCAAGGGGTGATCCCGCGGAATGCACAGCATGGCCTGTTCGCTGAAATCAAACGGCGAATCCAGCAACTGCGTCTCCACGGGGTGGCCCTGGATGCGGTCCACGCCGGCGCGTTTCATGAAGAAGTGGAAACTGTTGTTCACGGTGAGCGTGGCCGAGGTAAGCACGACGGTGTCGAGGTTCTCGTACACCCATTCCGCAAGGTCGTCGCCAACCTCCAGGGGGCAGCGCGCCAGGCGGAGCACGTGCTCGTTCTCGGTGTCGATCTCGATCCAGCGCACCGTGTTCGGGTCGAGGGCCTCCTTCGTCATGGCGGGGAGGGTGGAGCCGAGCGTGGCCAAGCGTTCCCGGTAGCCGTCCAACTGGTAGATCTCGGCGGCGAAGGGCGGCTCCTCGGCGTCGTCCGGGACCGGCAGCTTCTTCAGCTTCTGGACCAGCTTCACAATGGCGCTGACGCAAGCGTCCACTTCTTCCACGGCGGGCAGCGCGTACACCGTGTGGATTTCCCGGAGGTCAGGGTCTTTCAACACCGCCGGCGTCAAGCGCCAGCGGAGTTCCTTCCCGAATCCACGGCATTTCTCCGAGGCTAGGCTGCGCAAGGCGGAAAACGCGGTGAGCAGGGCTTCCCGCGCGGCGGCCAACGCGGGCAAGGCCTCGTTGTCGATAAGTTCCAGGATCTCGTCCACGGCTTCCCGGCCGTAGGAATAGCCTTCCTTGACGAGCCTCGTCTTGAGATAAGGGAGCAGGCCACGCTCTTGATTGCGGTCGGACCGGACAAAGCGGCCCAACAGCGCGAGCGCGCCCAACCGGCTCACGTTCGCGCCGAAGTAGTCCGTGGCGGAGTCCTCCACGTTGTGGGCCTCGTCCAGGATCAACCGCTTATAGGCGGGCAACACGGCCAGCGAACTGAAATCGCCGATCTCCTTCTTGATGGCCAAGTCGGAGAACAGCATGTGGTGGTTCACCACGAGCACGTCCGCCTTCGCCACGTCGCGCCGTGCCTTGCCCACGAAGCATTTGCGCGGGGACGGACAGTGCGCCTGGCTGCACGTGTCCGCCTCGGAACACACGCGGCTCCACAATTCCCGCCCCGGCACGAACGGCAAATCGGACAGGCTGCCGTCCTCGGTCTTCTCGCCCCACGCCGCGATGCTGTCCAGGGTGGCCTTGTCGTCTTCGTCGTCGAACAGGGTCGCCTCGCTCAACGCCCGCTCCAGCTTGCGCGGACACAAGTAGTTGCCCCGGCCCTTGACGAGCACCGCCTCGAACGACAAATCCAGCGCCTTCTTCAGCAGGGGGATGTCTTTGTGGATGAGCTGCTCCTGCAGGTTGATGGTCCGCGTCGAAATGACCACCCGCTCTTTGTTCTTCACCGCCCACAAGATCGCCGGGATGAGATAGGCCATCGTCTTGCCCACGCCGGTCGGCGCCTCGATGACCGAGGTCGCGTCGTGATTGAACGCGCGCGCCACGGCCTCCATCATATGCGTCTGTTGCGGGCGCGCCTCGTAGCCGGGCAGCGCGCGGGCGATGGGTCCGTTCGGCGCGAACAAGGGCGCGAGTTCGTCGGGGTCCAGCGGTTTGTGTGCGCGCTTCTGGAACGGTTCGACGACCACGTAGGTCCGGCTGATCGCGTTGTCCACGATGTACACGCCGTGGCCGTGGAACCCGAACGTCGTCGCCAGGCGCAAATCCGCGTCCGACGGCGCGATGTTGCCGGAGGGGTGGTTGTGCAGGACCACGTCGCCGCTTTCCAGGTTCTCGATGAACGCGGGCGCCGCCGCCGCCGTCCCCCGCGCGCACGCGCGGACCGACTTTATCAGCCCGTCCTCGTCCACCGTCCCCGCGAAAAACACCTCGCGCCCGCCCGCGCCCGTGATCTCGCGGATCATCTGCTCCACGGCCGCCGGACGGATCCGTTCGGCCGCGTCTTGGCCAAGGGTCTCGAAAACGGTCACAACGCCAGTCCTGTCCTATCAAGGGGAATGAGGATTAAGGGAAGAGAGTGCGCGTTCATCTCTACGCTTTGGGCGAGAAACCCGCGGCGCGCCCATGCGCCCCGCCTGTTGCACAAGGGTTGCAGTAAATTCAGCACATGCAGGATACCGCAAATCCCCCGCCCCATGCCACAATCACGCAACATCCCCCGCACCCCCGCCATCTTGCCGGCCGTCAAGCACGATTCCCCCCGTAACGCCGGCATCCTGCCGGCTTTCAAGCACAATTCCCCCTTCGAAGACATTTTATGTGCCAGGTCAAGTTTTTTGTTGGGATTTTTCCACGGAGTTTTCCACAAGGCGCTGGTATACGGGACTGCGGTTTTTTCGCAGGGCTTCGATGTAGCGTTGTTCGTCATAGGGCTGGTTTGTT
>JBKHFO010000104.1:0-11683 GCA_046540175.1 Candidatus Hydrogenedentota bacterium | reverse complement strand
GCTGGCGCGGCCCCTTTTCGGGGTTGCGCCAGCCGCTCTTATTCCAACAAAGCGGCGAGATTGCGCCGGTCGCGGATCCAAGCTTCCGCGCGTTCGTAATCGGGATAGCGCTGTTCGCGCTGCCGGAACGCGAGCGAATGAATGCGCCGCCGGCCGCCCTCGCTTTCTTCAATGCCCAGATAGGCGTGAAGCATTTCGTGGAACACGATGTAGCGGACAAAAAACCGGGGCACGTCCGGCTGGTCCAACAGCGGATGAATGCGGATGTGGTGTTCCTCGGGAAAATAGCTGCCAAACCGGATGCTGCGCCGCCGGCGATTCGGGGCCATGCGGCCCCAGCCGATGGTGGCGTCCACCGCGCCCCCGAATTCCGCCGCGTTGACCTCGTCAAACAAGGCGCGCAGATCATAGCATTCGCCCCGTCCATCGGCCTGCACGGTTTGCTTCTTCCTCCGGCGGATGCAATGGCGGTTGGCCTTAATGAACGCATCAATTACTGCGCCGGCCTGGGACCCATTGGAGTGTGGATGCTGAACCCATGCGCCCAATGCGTCGACCACTTCCGTCGGAGCCGATAAGAACATTCGGTGTATCCGAAGCCGGATACTATTCTGGCGGGGATACCGTTTCACCGACACCATCCGTGTCTTGTTGTCGGTAACCGTAATGCCCACGCGGATTCCCGTTTGGGCGCGTAACGCTGCTTCAAGTTCGGCTACGCCCCACAGGGGAAGCGCCAGCTGCCCCGCGGCTTCTTCGTGGTGCTGCTTTTGCGGACGTGTGCTCACCCGTTCGATCCTCTTCTAAGAAAACACGGCCACGTGATTGGCGGCCGAAAGCCACCGCTCAACGGGGAAAAGCCTAGCGAAGGCCCACCGCTATGTCAACATCCGTCTTACTCCCCCTCGCCGGACCAGTCAGCCCCATCCATCTTGCTGTCCGTGTCGTTAGCGCCTGAAAGAGAAAGTCATCCTCACCGAATGGGTGAAGACGTACCGCCGGCGTCTCGCCGGCATTTATGAGCCGCGTAGAAAGCGACGATACGGTTCTTCCGAATGCCTATCCGCTTATTCAGCGATTGGGGCCGCGTCCACGCAGGCGATGGAGGTTTGAAAAACGGGCGATAAGCGTGGTTCAATTCATCTTGAGCAGCCCATGACTCCATCGTGGAAAGGAGAAACCATGACTAAACCGGCCGCGTTGGCGATCGCCGCTCATCCCGACGACATCGAACTCATGATGGCGGGCACGTTGATGCTCCTTGCAGAGGCGGGCTACGAGCTGCACATGTTCAATATCGCCAACGGCTCCTGCGGAACGGCGACGGAGGATGCCGAAACTATCGCCGCCCGGCGTCTGGACGAAGCGCGGGCCTCCGCACGCGTGTTGGGCGCCACCCTGCACGAGCCGTTGACCCGGGACGCCGAGATATTCTACGACAAACCCTTGTTGACGCAAACCGGGGCCGTGGTGCGCGCGGTCAACCCGCGGATTGTCCTCACGCATTCGCCGCAAGACTACATGGAGGATCACATGAATGCGTGCCGCCTGGCCGTGTCCGCCGTTTTCTGCCGGGGTATGCGCAATTTCCCCGCTGATCCGCCGCGGCCGCCCGTCGAAGGCGAGGCCACCGTTTATCACGCGTTGCCATGGGGGCTGCGTGATCCCCTGCGCCGGGTGATTAAGGCGGGCCAATACGCGGACATTGGCTCCGTCCTCGCCGCCAAGCGGGAAGCGCTCGCCTGCCATAAAAGCCAGAAAGAATGGCTCGACCAAAGCCAAGGGTTGGACAGTTATCTGGACACGATGGAGGATATGGCCGCGCAAGTGGGCCGTCAGTCCGGCGCCTTCACTTACGCGGAAGGATGGCGCCGCCACTTGCACCTCGGTTTCTGCGGCGAAGACGCCGACCCCCTTGCGGACGCGCTGGGCAAACGCCATTTGATATCAAAGGAGTACGAGGCAAGCCTGGAGGACGCCTGATACTTCTCCCCTCGCGATTCCCCTATTGAATTAGGCCGAAAGGGCGAGGATCCCCGGCCCGAAAGCGCCGCTATCTCGTTGCCTACTCCCAAAGTCCGCAGTTATGGGAGAAGGCCCTAACGCAGCCGATCCTGATATGCGCCAAGTGAAAAACAGATTCGTAGAGTTGACATCCCCTGTCAAACAATGCATAATGTCTGAAGAGGCGCAGTATGCGTGCGTTTTTCCGGACAAGTGTGGGGCGGCGCGCACGCATTCCATGCGCGCCGTTCGTGCATGATACTACCTCCCTTATCCGCGGCATTCCGCCGGCGGATCTCCGGTTTCTACGTTTCCCCAAGGGTCAGCACACAAACTCTGGCACAAGAGGAACAACATGAAACCCATACCAATGCTCATAGGAGGACTATGGAATTTAACGAATTTGACCTCGATCCCCGCAGTTTAAGGGTTCTCGAGGAACAGGGCATCAAAGAGCCCACCCCGATCCAAGAACAAACCATCCCTCTTGTCCTGGAGGGAAAGGACGTCGTGGGATTGGCGCAAACAGGCACGGGCAAGACCCTGGCCTACACGCTTCCCACGCTCACCCGGATCGCGCAAGGCAAGGTCGAGAAGAACCGGGTGCTTATCCTTTCGCCAACGCGCGAACTGACCAACCAAGTCCAGCAAGTTGTGCGCGACATTGGCAAGGCCATGCGCGTTCGCAGCGTATGCATTTACGGCGGCGCGCCGATGGGCAAACAGACGGACGAGCTGAAGAAGGGCTGCGCCGTGATCGTGGCGACGCCGGGCCGGCTGCTGGATCATATGAGCCGGGGGCACATCAACTTCGGCAAATTGGACACGCTCATCTTGGACGAAGCCGACCGCATGCTCGACATGGGCTTTTTGCCAGATATCCAGCGGATCCTCAGCAAGCTGCCGAAGGAACGGCAAACCTTGATGTTCTCGGCCACATTCCCCGATGACCTCAAGAGACTCACCCGGACGATGATGAACGAGCCCGAGTGGATTCAGGTGGGCCAGGTTCACCAGCCAGTGGACAAGGTACATCAGACCTTGTACACCGTGAAGCCCGAAGAGAAATACCGGCTGCTGGAGAAGGTCCTCGAAGAAAACCATATCCATTCGGCCCTCATCTTCGCGCGGACGCGGCACCGCACGGATCAGGTCCACAAGTTCCTCAAGCGGAAAGGCTACAAGGCCACCGGGATCCACGGGGACCATTCCCAGGGGCTGCGCGAGCGTTCTCTCAAGGGCTTCAAGGACGGCAAGCACACCATTCTTGTCGCTACGGATGTGGCCGCCCGGGGCTTGGACGTGGACCACATCAGCCACGTGATTAACTTCGACGTTCCCCAGACGTCGGACGATTACCTGCATCGCATCGGCCGCACGGCCCGCGCGAACGCCGAAGGCAACGCGATGACTTTCGTGACGCCCGCGGAATACGAGCCGCTGGCGAGCATCGAGCGCGCCCTCGGCCGGAATCTGCCCCGGCAAGACTGGGATGGCGCGACTTCCGTGCTGAGCCTCTTCAAAGAAGGCAATCGGAAACAAGGCGCCAAACGGTCTGCCAGGCGCAGCCCCCGCCGAAGGGCTCCGTTGCACCGGCGCTAACCCGTTCGCATGAAAGCTGGCCTTGCCGTTCCCCCTAAGCGGCAAGGCGAATCCATACCGGGCGCCTGGCCCGCTCCGCGAGTCCGCCGCCCGGTATCGGCCCGATTCTCTTGCTACTCGCCTCCTCCCGCCACAAACGGCGCCATCGTTACCCGTTCCTCACTGCCACGCTTTGTCGCTGTGTTTCATCTGTTCATACGCGATGTCGGCCAGTTGCCGGGCGATTGCGCAATCCTCGTGATTGAGTTCGGGCTTAGCCGCCGCTTTCCCCTCCAACACGGCGCAGTAGATCTTGAACCACTGTTTGTTGGGCTTGTTGGGTTTGGTGTCTTTGTGATCTTCGTGATCGTTTGATTCTTCGCTCATAGAGTCCTCCGTGATGAAGCGTTCTCACGCGGCTTGTTCCAATGACAGAAGGGCTTCCCCCTAGTTTAGCTTTCCATGGGGTGAGTAACGTTACGATTAGCGCGTTTATTTCACCCGGTCGGGAGACGCCCCACGGTCGGCTTCTTGGCGCCGCCCTTCTTAGGGGCTCCGGCTTCCGCGGCGTTCGCGAGCCCTTGGCGGATCCCTTCGATGGTCACGTCCTCCTCGGGATCACTCAGTTTTCATCCCAAAGCGATTCAAGCAGGTCGAGCGTTTCCTCGACCAGCTCCCGGCCGCCTTCCGCGCCCACGACGTTGCTGCCTGGAACGGCGCCATAGGCGCCGCCTTCCACCGACCGCTCCGGCGCGACGTACGTACCGGATCCCGCGAGCTGCACGACAAAGGTTTGGATGGCCGGGCTGCGTTCCTGCATCCGGACGCCAAAATCCAGATACAGTTCAAAGGGATTCGTCGCCATGGCGATATCGCCGAGCCGCAGCACATGGACTTCCACGGGCGCCGTTGGCTCCTCTTGCTGGGTCTCGAACCGTTCGATGATTCGGGCTTCCCTTGTCATCCGGCGATAGGCGCGCGTGATGTCAAGGTACCAGCGATGCTCCTCGCGGATTTCGGGCTGGGCCTCGATTTCCTCTCGAAGCGCTTCGTAGTCCTCTTTCCGCTCGGAAAACACGGCCTTCGCCTCTTCGTAGTCCTCCTCATCCAGGAAGCGCCGGCTCAGGTTCACCGTCTCCGACCGCTGGGCAAATACGGGGTCCCATTCGATGTGATCTTCCATGTAAGGCAGGATGGACGTCACGGCGTGCGTGATGCGTTGCGCGATGCGTTCCCGCCGGTTCTGGCCGGTAATTGCTTCCATGCGCGACTCGGCCCGGCGGTGGATCATGACGCGTTCGGATTGGTCGCCAGCGGCGGAGCATTGGGGAAGCACATGGAGGTTTTCGCCCAATGCTTCGCGGAGTTCCTCGCGGGTTTCGCGCCAGAAATCGGCGCTCAGTTCGTAGATGCTCTCATCGTGCTGAGACGGCGAGGCAAGGTTGACGATCACGCCCGTGAGATCCTCGTCTTCGTTCCACGTGTACAGCAGATGCACGGCGTGGTCTTCCCAGCCCTCGACATGGCTGAAGTCCCCGCGGCTCGTGCTTCCGTACATCTGGCCGCGGCCGTCGCCATAGGCCATGATGCGGTTGTGGCCCACGACGGCGTGGCTCAGTCCGTAGCTTACTCCGCCCGGTTCGCGCTCCTCCCACGCCTGACGGGCGGCGTCCGCGATGCGTCCGGCGGCGAACTCGACGTAGTCCGGCGGCGCCATGGCGTCCAGCTCAATCCCCCAGCGGGACCACGCTTCCGGCACATCGAGGTCCAACGTTTCGACAAAATCCGTGGCGGTGCGGAGTTCCGGCGCGGCGTGGGTGTGCGTGCCGTTTAGCACGACGGTCGGCGTTTCGCCTTCGGGCAAGGCCTCGTCCACCAGTTCGCGCACGCGATCGCGCAGTTCATCGTTGATGCCGATGAGGTCGCAACTCACAAGAATCACGCCGTCGTCCCCCGACTCCACCGCCAGCGCGGTGGCCGTGATGGGATCGCGGACGCCCTCCATGACCCGGGCGTGAAACTGTCCCGTGAGCACGACCGGCTCCTCCGGCGTGAGGTCCGTTGACGCCCAGCCGATGCGCAGGCCGCCGGGATCTTCTCCGAAAGCCATGCCCGGTATGAAAAGCGCCGCCGCGGCAAGCGCTGTGAGTCCGTGCAAGAAATCGCGCCCCGGTTTCATTGGCTTATCCTCCGTCTTGGCTTTAGGTGACCATTCCAGTTTACAGCGTCTTCGGCCTTCAATCGCCCGACAAGGCGGCGCGCCGGGGAAGAAGATCCCCCTTTATCCTCCTGCAAAGGGGCCATTGTGCTCGAAAGCCGGCAAGATCCCGGCCTTGGTGCGCTTCCGGCGGCGCCTTGTCAGAGCGGTGCAAGGCCGCTTCTGAATGACGTCACGGTTCAGTAGTCTATCATAACTCCGCTTACCGCGAGGCGGTGTAGGAAGCAATGGGAGACCGAATGGCCAGTCCGTAGGATGACGAACGCGATTCGGTTTTACACAGCGGCGAACCTGCTGGCGCCCCTTCAGCGCTAAACTTGTGGATCTCCCGTAACGCCGGCATCTTGCCGGCTTTCAAGCACAATTCCGCCTTTCAAGGGGGGATCAAGGGGGATGTGGTCCCCTAAAGCAGTGTCCTTACCCGGCGATTGGTCTGAATGGGTAGTTTGACATTGCCTCTAGCTTCTGCTTTACACTTGGAATTCCAAAAGAAGTCAACCGTACGCGGCATTACTAAGTAGAAAGGCGACGAACCATGAAGACCAATAGATTATTCTGTCGGACAATGGGCGTGGTGGCGGCGGCTGTGGCGCTGGCTGTGACCGGGACGGTCCATGCCCAGGAAAACGATGAGCCGCTGGAGGTGCTTATGATAACGGGCGGCGGCTGGCACGATTTCGAGACGCAGAAAGAAATCCTGAGCGAGGGCATCTCCGAACGCGCCAATGTCGAGTTCACCATCGACCACGAGGCTGGCGACGACCCGGAAGCGCGCATCTCCCGGCATGAAGATACGGCGTGGGCGGAGGAAGGTTTTGACGCCGTGCTGTACAACATGTCGTTCTCGATGGAAGACAACGAATGGGTCCACCGTATCGTGGATGCCCACCTAGAGCACGGCATCCCCGCGCTCATCATCCACGGCGCCACCCACTCCTATCGCCACGGTAATCCCGAGCGCTGGTTCGAGTTCATGGGGATCCGGTCCATGCGGCATCAGTCCCAGATGCCGTTCACCGTGGAAGCGTTGAACGAGGACCATCCTGTGATGGCGAATTTCGATGTCCCATGGGAGACGCCGGAAGGGGAACTCTACGAGATCGAGGAAGTGTATCCCACCACTACGCCGCTGGCTCAGGCCCATGGAGAGGATTCCGGGGAAGATCACGTCTGCATCTGGGTCAATGAGTATGAAGGCGTCCGGGTGTTTGGCACGACGATTGGCCACCATAATGTGACGATGGAAACGGACAACTACTTGAACCTCGTAACCTCCGGTCTCCTCTGGGCCGTGGACGAACTGGACGAGGAAGGATAAGCGGCCCCGCAATAACCAGCCTGAGAGGATGCGCCAAAAGCCCTGACCCAGCCCGCCCGGCTGGGTCAGGGCTTTGCTATTGGGGCCATTCGGCGTCATCTTCCGGGGCGAGCTGGCCCGTGGCGCTTTCCCCTTCGATGAACCGGCCGTCCCGCATGATGATGAGCGATTGAGCGAGGGCCTTGGCCTCGCGGCGGTTGTGGGTGATGTGCAGCACGGTGACGCCGGTGTCTTGGTGCACGTGGCGCAACAGGTCCAGCATGCCGCCGTGGGTTTCCTCGTCCAAGGCGGACAAGGGTTCATCCAAGAAGAGGATGCCGGGATGCGCGGCGAGGGCGCGGCCAATCGCCACGCGTTGGCGTTCGCCGCCGGAAAGCCCATGGGGCCGCCGGTGAAGCAGGTGGCTAATCTCCAGCCACTCCGCCAGCTCAAAAAGTTCGCCCAAACCCTGGCCAGCCATCGCACCAGCATCCTGGCATGGTATGACGACCCTATCTCCACCGGCCCCTTGGAGGGCATCAACAACAAGGTCAAAACCCTCAAACGACAAGCCTATGGCTACCGCGACATCGAATACTTCAAGCTCAAAATCAAGGCCCTTCACCAAACCAAGTATGCTTTAGTCGGATGAGCCGAAAACTAGATGCGATTGCCTTGTCTCCGTTTGACACTCCGGTCAAGGCGGGCGTATATTGCAGTACTGTCAGTTCGTTTTCGCATCGGCTCACAGGGAGGCTAGCGAAAAGGGTTTAAGGAAGTGAGCGCGGCGCTACACCGTAGCCGTGACGGAAGAGGGAGACGTGCTATGCATGCGAGTCCGGCGCTTGCTTGGAGGGTCTTCTTTGTTGCGGTAACCGGAGGCTTGGTGGTTCTGGCAGGGCTCACCGCCCCATGTCTGCTTGTAGTCGGCCTGTGGGGTGGTGCAGTTTCTGAAGATGGCGATGCGCACGGGTCGCGCACCTTCCACATCGATGACTTCGGCAGCAAAGCTGACAGCGGTGAGGATGCCGGACCTGCGATTCGCAGAGCCATCGCTGCGGCCATCGATGCCGATGGACCGGCAACCGTTCGCCTGGGCGAGGGCACTTATCTAATCGGCCCTCCGGCCGATGCGGATGCGGCGGTGCCGATCAAAGCCGCCCACGGTCTGACTTTCAAAGGCGCAGGATGCTGCACGCGGCTGGTCTTCACCGATCCGAAAGTCGGCGGCATTCGTTTTGAAGACTGCCAAGCGGTGCGAATCGCCGATCTGACCATTGATTATGCCCCCCTCCCGTTCACCCAGGGCACGGTCAGGCAGGTGGATGCCGAAACCGGTGCGTTCATCCTCGAGATCGATGAGGGGTTCCTGCTACCCAATGATCCGGCCTTCGAGCTGGCCGACACTCACTGGGGCCTAGTGGTCAAGTTGCCCGCCGAGGGCGCCGATCGCGAGCAATACGGCCCGGTCACGATCGACGTCGAGACATGGAAAAGAAAGGCCGAAGGCACATGGCGGGCCGAGGCCGCGGATGCCGACACCATGGTTCATGGCGGCATCCGCCCAGGCGCCCGCTTCGTTCTGCCAGCCCGGGGTCATACGGGGGCGGCCGTGACGGTGTGGCGGTCACGGCAGGTGGAGCTTGACAACGTCACCATCCACGCCTCACCCTCACTGGCCACACTGTGGGGCCTGACCGAGGACATCACAATCCGCGGCCTGCGCATCAAACGGCCTGAGCAGAGCGGCCGGCTTCTCTCGACCAATGCCGATGGCATTCACAGCCTGGGCAACCGTGGTCGACTGTTGATTGAAGACTGTGTCTTCAAGGGGATGGCCGATGATGCGATTAACATCCATGCCCGGGCAGGGGTACCGGTGGAGCAGCCTGCACCGGATGTACTGCTTATTGATCCGGCGGACACGGTATCCTATCGCGAAGGCGACCAGGTGCAGGTGTACGATCCTCAGCGCGGGCGCATCCGGTATGAAAGCATTGTAAAAGCCGTTGACCCGGATAATGGCCGTCTGCGCGTGGCGTTTGATAAGCCGATGGAGGGCATCGTCACGGGTGAGACCTTCCGCAAGTCGGATCACTTGTTCAACCTCAATGCCTGCGGGTCCGGGGCCGTGGTGCGCCACAACCGCTTCGGCCCCCATCGTGGCCGTGGTATTGTGCTCAAAAGCGCCGATGCCCTTATTGAGGGCAACAGCTTCCGTAACCGGGAAGGATGGGGCGTCGCCATGCATCAGCTCCAAGCTTGGGGCGAGGGACCCGCCGCTCGGCGCGTGCTAATCCGCGGCAACACGTTCGAGGGCAAGAAGCCGGGCCGGCAGCCGTTTATCGACATCCGGCCGTCACGTCGCGGAAACGGGCCGGTCGAGGGGCGTCCCGTGCGTAATGTCCGCATCGAGTCCAACCGCATGATTAATCCCGCCAACGGTGTGTTGAGTGCCAGCGGCGCCAAGGAAATCTCCTTCGTTAACAACGTTATCGATGCCGAGCAGAACACGCGGACCACTGCCGGCGCGCTGCTGCGGTTTGACAACGCCTCAGGTGTTCGGATCGACCGTTTGCGCGTGCGTGATGCAAACGAGGACACGACGGCGCTGGTGGCGATGGGTGATCGCGTCGAAGCGGGCAATGCAGAGCCTACATACACCCCGCTCAACATCGGAATGCTTACCACTGACTTGCCGGAGGGCGTCCCTCTTCTGAAGGAAGTTGACACGCCCTGACCACGCAAGGGCTTTCGACGGCAGCCGCGCCCCCCGGAACATCTCGTAAGCGAGCCTGTTTATGGCTAAGTCTTTGAGGGACAAGGGTTACGGGAGTGAGGGGACCGGCAGGAGCGCCCGGCCGCGCCGGGTTGCAAAGCCAGTTGAGCGTGGGGTGGTCATAGCTGGCGCTGGTTCCGCGAAACAGAAGCGCTTTCACCGTGTTCGGCAACGCCGCGAACCCCCGCTGGATTATCCACACCGGCTCCTTGGCCGCCAGTGCGTTGCCATCGCGGAACTCGTCAGCCACGATAAGCTCCCGCTCGGCCCACGCCACGATCTCCGGTTGATACCCCTGGCCCCCTTGGCAATGCCAATACGTCTCGCGCTTGGCGCTGTCGGTGATCGGGGCGTCCGTGTCCAACGTGGCCCGCTCCGCCGGCCCGCCATGGGCCACGGCCGCCCGCGTCACCGTCTCGTTGACCTCGCCCGAACCCGCAAGCGGCGCGCTCTCCGGCGGGACCCATGACGCCTGTTCCTCCCGCTCCGGACGTTGCGCCATCACGTCCTTGTCGTGGAAACCATACAAAAAGTTCCGCGCCGGCGTGCGTGAGGGCAACTCCCGGCCAAGCACCGCCTGCAGCCCCGAATCGCCGCGAAAGGACTCGAAATCCTTCGGGCAGTCCCCGCCCGCCGCCAGCAGCGCCAAGAAGGATTCCACCATCTGGCTCTCGCTGAAACCCCGCTGACGCGATTTCAACCGGACATGCCGCTCCACAGCCGCGCTGCCTCCCAGCACCCGAAACAACTCCAAAACCCCGGGCAACCCCGCATGACTCGTCACCGGAGCGGCAAGCGGGTTCTCATCTATCTCGTAGTCCAGCAGACTCAGGTGCTCCAACTCCTCATCGTAACGCGCACGTGATTTCTTCATGCCCACAGTATCGCAAAACGCCATCCAAAAAACTACACCCAAAAGGTGATGCCCCTCACTCCCATAACCCCCTCTTCCCCAAAGGCTTAGCCAACAACAAGCTCGCTTACGAGATGTTCTGGGTAGGCCCCAATCGCCGGATAGGGACGCTATTCCCGTGTGTTTACATCCCCCTTGATCCCCCTTCAAAAGGGGAATTATGCGCCTTCAGCACCCACATCGGGTAAGCCGTTATTTACCTAACAGGTGAGTTGATCAATTCCCCCTTGGAGGGTGGCCCGAAGGGCCGGGGGATGTAACCACCCCGCTACCTCCTTATCCGGCGATTGGGGGTAGGGATGACAGCCGGTAGCCGGGGGTTGAGCCCACGTGCGATAGCATGCGGGCGATACCCCCGGAAAAGATGCCCCCCGATATCGACCCTGATAAGGGTCGCAGAACCTTTGTGCACACGGCTGCTGCGACCCCTAAAGGGGTCGTCGGAGGGGGCTTGCGAACCTGGGGTATCCGCGCGCTGCGCGCGCGTCAACCCCAGGCTACCAGCTGTGACCCCGCTGGGGTCGTTTAGATGTCCCCCCTCGAATAAGACAACAGTCCAGCATTCACGGTGAACTCCAAGCGGCCCCAATCCCGTGGCGCAAAGCCGCGCTGTCCACAAACTTAGCGCTGAAGAGGTTACTACTCGTTTACCGCCACAACAGGTTCAACAGCAAGCAAGCGGCGGCGATGAGAAGTATGGCCGCGGTCGCCCGGCGGATGAGGCGGCGGCCTTCTGCTCTTGCGCATGGCTGTTCGCTAAAACGCCGCCGCACACCGCTTCAGCCGCCGCAGCGTCCCCCGGCTGCCCGGCATCACGCCCTGTGAGTTTTATTATCTCATTGTCCGTTCGCCGGATCCTCCCCCAACAACAACTGCAAGACCGCATTGGCC
>JBKHFO010000103.1:0-11700 GCA_046540175.1 Candidatus Hydrogenedentota bacterium | reverse complement strand
GACGCCGGGACGCAAGTGGGAAGCAGCCCGCAAATTACATGGTTGGGGAGAAATGTCCAGGAACGGGGAGATGACGCCGGGAGCGTGTATGCCGCTTTCTTGGACGAACGGGAAACGGAAAGGAGAATACACATGAATCCATTTGACTGGAGCCCCGCGATGATCCACTCCATCGTGATGCATTTCCCAGTGGCGCTGGCCTTTCTGGGGATACCGGTGGTGTGCCTGGGCTTTGTCGGGGACCCCGAACGGAACGGCTTCCGGTGGCTGGCCGCCTTCGCGTACCTGTTGCTCGTCGGGTTCGCCTTTTTGGCGGTGGAGACCAGCGAAACGGCGGAAGCAGGCTTGCCGGATACGATCCCGCAAGAGGTTCAGGAGGAAGTCGATCGCTATGGGCAACTCTTGGAGCCGGTGTGGATCCTTGCGGGGATTACAGCGGTGCTGCTTCTTCTGAGCGTCATGCGCTTCTCTTGGTTGCGCAAGCTCACCATGTTCCTCGCGCTGCTTCTCAGCTTGGTGACCGCCGGATGGGTGGGCGTCACGGCGCATCAAGGCCATATGCTGGTCTATGAACATGGCCTGGGGACGCCCGCCATGGAAGAGCTTTATCCTGAAGACTCCGTCGAGCCTGAAGAGCCCCCGGAAATCCCCGAGGATTCCGGGGAACCCGAAGAGGACGGCGAACCCGAAGAGGACGGGGAACCGCCTGAACTCCCTGACGAACCCGAGGAACCCAGCGAGCCTGAAGTTCCCGTGGAACCCGAGGAGCCAGAGGAACTCCCCGAACCCCAGGAAGAGCCTGAAGAGCCGGGGGATCCAGTCGAGCCGCCCGAACTGCCGGATATGCCGGAGCCGGCTGAGGAGCCCGAGGTGGACATAGAGATGGAGGAACCGGTGGAGGAAGAAGAAGGGGCGGAGCCGGTCGAAGAACTTGAGGAAGAGCCGGAAGAAGAAGAAGAGGAACCCGGGGACGAAGAGGGCGAAGAACCCGGGGAAGAAGAAGAGGGCGAAGAGGACGAGGACACCGAATAGCCTTGAACACCTAGGGCGGCGCCGAATGCTCTGTTTGGCGCCGCCCTTTCAAGAAGAAGCACGACCCCCAATCGCGGGGTAGATTCGTGTGCCGCGTGTATACATTCCCCGGCCCTTCGGACCACCCCTTGCAAGGGGGATGTCGGTCCCTGGAGCAGCGCGAATGCGGGCCACGGAATGGAAGCCCGCGCCATCTCCCCACCCTCCCAGTCCGGATAGCTCCTCCCGGGCCGCCGCGTGGAAGCGCGCGGCGCTTATGTGGTACGCTTATATCATCATGTGCGCATGGGCAGCAGGCTCCTCCTTAACTTGCAGGGTGGAGTCCTTGCCGGGAATGGACAAGCGTCAACCCCTTGCCTTAATTCCCCCGAGCCGTTCAATTGCTCTTCCCGCTGGCGGGGCCAATAGGAGGCCCGTGCGATTATTGCGG
The DNA here is from genome assembly GCA_046540175.1 of Candidatus Hydrogenedentota bacterium. Classification (GTDB taxonomy): domain Bacteria; phylum Hydrogenedentota; class Hydrogenedentia; order Hydrogenedentales; family SLHB01; genus SKRY01. The sequence goes on along the minus strand of JBKHFO010000103.1, from coordinate 10,238 downwards.
CCAATAATGCAAACAACCAAGGAATATCTGGTTTATGGCGAGTGATCAGCGTCACACTCCCAAGCACGGAGGATTTCAAAGCACTCCTCTGCTGGATACGATTGATTCCCCTGCGGATCTCAAGCGGCTGGAGACCGGCAAGCTGGACGAACTCGCCGCCGAGATCCGCGCGAAGATTATTTCCACGGCGGCGGCCAACGGCGGCCATCTCGCCCCGCATCTGGGGGTGGTGGAACTCAGCATCGCCCTTCATTATGTCTACGACACGCCAAACGACCTCGTGATTTGGGACGTGGGACACCAGAGCTACGCCCACAAACTCCTCACAGGACGCCGCGAGGCCTTCCCCACCATCCGCAAAAAGGGCGGCCTCTGCGGCTATCCCACTCCTTACGAAAGTCCGTACGACCCCTTTGGCGTGGGACACAGCTCCACCTCGATCTCGGCGGCGCTGGGGATGGCCGTGGCGCGGGACCGGCAAGGCAGCAATAAGCGAATCGCGGCCGTCATAGGCGACGGCGCCATGACGGCTGGGATGGCCTTCGAGGCCCTGAGCCACGCGGGCGCGCAAGGGTCGGACATGCTGGTGATTCTGAACGACAACGAGATGTCCATAAGCAAGAGCGTGGGCGCGTTGTCCGCGTACTTCAACCGGCTCGTGACCAGCGGGCTCTACAACCGGGCCAAAGGCGACGTGAAGACGTTGCTTGAACGCACGCTGGGCTCCAACGTCACCAAGGCCGCCCAGCGTTTCGAGCACTCGGTGAAAGGCTTCCTCATGCCGGGGACCTTGTTCGAGGCCTTGGGCTGCCGTTATGTCGGCCCCTTTGACGGCCACGATTTGCCCGGGTTGGTGGAGTGTCTGCAAAACCTTCGCGAGATGGGCGGGCCCATCTTCTTTCACATCGTCACGCAAAAGGGCAAGGGGTATAGCTACGCCGAGGACGATCCCCAGACCTACCATGGCGTGAAGGCCTTTGACATTGATACGGGCCGCTTCGTATCGCCAGGCGCCGCCCCGAGCGAACCGCCGGCGCCCTCGTTCACGGAAGCCTTCACCAACGCATTGCAGGAAGCCGCGCGGGAAGACAGCCGCGTGATGGGCGTCACCGCCGCGATGCCCACGGGGACCGGGCTGGCTACGTTGCAAAAGGAGTTTCCCAAGCGCTTTCTGGACGTGGACATCTGCGAACAACACGGCGTAACCTTTAGCGCGGCCCTAGCCACGCAAGGCATGCGCCCGGTGTGCGCGATCTACTCGACCTTCCTGCAACGCGCCTACGACCAGGTGATTCACGACGTCTGCCTTCAAAATCTGCCGGTGGTCTTCGCCTTGGATCGCGCCGGCGCGGTCGGCGAGGACAGCCCCACCCAGCAGGGCGCTTTTGACCTTTCGTTCCTGCGGAGCGTGCCCAACCTCACCGTGTTGGCTCCCCGCGACGCCGAGGACCTGCGGGCCATGCTTTTCTGGGCGCTGCGCCAGACCGGTCCAGTCGCCCTTCGGTACGCGCGGGACAAAGCCCCCACGATTGCCGGCGTTTCGGACAACGGAACCAGCCGGCGCAAGGCGAGCGAGGGTGAAATCTTGCGAGAAGGCAGGGACGCCATGTTGCTGGGCGTGGGGCCGGTTCTCAAGGCGTGTTTGGACGCGGCCTCACGGTTGGAAGAAGAAGGACTCCAAGTGGGCGTGGCCGACGCCAAGCTCGTGAAGCCCTTGGACACTGGGCTAATGGACCGGCTGCGCGGAACGCCCCTCATCACGGTGGAAGAAAACACCGTCGTGGGCGGATTTGGTTCGGCGGTGCTCGAATACCTTGAGCAAACCGGCCGTTTGGGCGAGGCCCCAATCCGGCGGCTCGGATTCCCCGACCGGTTCATCCCTCATGCGACGCGCGACGAGCAGTTGGCCGATCTCGGGCTCGACGCCAACGGCATCTTCAACGCGGCGCGCGATCTACTTGGTCAAGCCAAGACCAGCTCGGGCGCGGCGCTGCACGCGGAGTAACAGGTGTTAGCAAGACCGTAAGCGTCCAATCGCCGCGGGTTGAGTGGGTTTTTGCCGGGCTGGTCTGGTAAGATATGAATTCAAACAGCGTAGCCCCCAAGATAGCGTTTGTCATAGTCCCCTAAGAGACCTCCCTCCCGCTTCCCTTAGGCGAGCAAAAGCGCGTAAGTTTTCGAGGGAATAGTAGTGGCCGTACGCATACCCAGCATGTTTTGTGGTTGGTTTTTGGGCCTGAACCTGCCGAATCAGCTCACCTTGATCCGGATGGTGATGGCGGGTGTTTTTGTTGTCCTGATGGCTATAAACACCGTAACCACTCTTGTTATGGCCTACATCTTGTTTACGGCTGCCGTGATAACCGACTATTATGATGGAAAAATCGCCCGCGAGCGCAATCTCATCACCAAGTTCGGAAAACTCCTTGACCCCGTGGCGGACAAGATCCTCTTGAGCGCCGCCTTCATCATGCTCATGGCCATGCCGGACTTGGAACTGCCCGCGTGGGCGGTCATCATCGTGATTGCGAGGGAGTTCATGGTGACGGGCGCGCGTTCCTTCGCGGCAAGCGAGGGCATCGTCATCCAAGCCAGCGAATCGGGCAAAAACAAGACGGCGCTGCAAATGGTCTATGTTTTTGCCTTTCTACTCCTGGTGGTCGTGGGACGGTTTCTCATGCAATGGGACTTCGCCTTCGCCGATCTCTATCAGGATCTGGTTCGGCTGGCGTCCTTCTGGGGCATCATGGCCGTCGCCCTGTACACGTTTTATTCGGGAGTTCATTTCCTTTGGGTGAACTGGCGTCAACTTTTACCGGATCAGCAAGCGGAGTGAGCCAAAGCCTGGGCTCACAAGCCGTCGTGGACCTCAATGCGTACGCACACAACCTTACGGTGGTGCGCAACCTGATTCCTCGAGAATGCCGGATCATGGCGATTGTTAAGGCCAACGCCTATGGCCATGGGGCGGTGCGAATCGCCCAGCGGGCGCTCGCCGAGGGGGTCTCCATGCTGGGCGTGGCCAACGTGGAGGAAGGCATTGAATTGCGCGCAGCCGGCATCGACGCGCCCATTTTGGTGCTTATGCAGCCGCCGCCGGCGGCGATTGCGCTGGCGGTGGAGTACGGCCTAAGCCTTACGTTGTCCGACACGCAATCGAGCGAACGGGTGGGAGAGCTGGCGCGCCGCGCGAATAGGATCGTACGGGTTCACGCCAAAGTTGATACGGGCATGGGCCGCCAAGGATTCGCCTTGGCCAACGCCGTCAATCAGCTGCTTTTTCTTACGCGCATCTCCCACATCGACATCGAAGGGGTCGCTACGCACTTCCCCGTGGCCGATGTGACCAAAAGCCCTTTCACAGCCGACCAGGTCAAGGCGTTCCGTCAGTTGCTTAAACAATTGGAGAAAGAAGGCGTACCTTACGAGGTGGCCCATGCGGCCAACAGCGCGGGCATCATCAATTGTCCGGCCAGCGCCTTGGACATGGTGCGGCCAGGGCTAATGACCTACGGAGTGTGGCCCACCGATCAGCCCACGGAGCACAACCGGCTCAAACCAGTACTGCGATGGGAGGCCCCCATCGTGCTCATTAAGGAGATTCCCGCGGGAACCAGCATCGGCTATGGACGCACCTACATCGCTGGAAAGGCGATGCGCGCCGCCATTGTGGCGGCGGGGTATGCCGACGGCTATAAGCATGGGCTCTCGAACCGTGGCGAAGTCCTTATCCACGGCAAGCGCTGCTTGGTGCGCGGCGCGGTCTCCATGGACCAAATTGTCGTGGACGTGTCCCATGTCCCCGAGGCGAACCCTGGCGATAGCGCCGTGCTCATCGGGAAGAGCGGCGAGGCACGAATCACGGTGGAGGAACTCGCGGAAAAGGCGGGCGTTATTCCTTACGATGTGCTGACCGGCATCGGCCCGCGCGTCAGCCGTTCCTATCGCGAATAAACCGGAGTCTGGATGCCCAATCACTACCTCGTCGATGGCTATAACGTGCTTCATTGCACTACGGCGTATAGGCCAATACTGCGAATGGGGCTTGAGACAGCCCGCGACGCCTTTATCTATCAACTCTCGCTTTTCTGCGCCAACTCGCAGGATTGCGTCACGCTTGTGTTCGACGGCAGTGAACAGCGCGAGAGCAGCGTGACGCCCTTCCCGAGCGTGCCCCGCCTTGAAGTGCGCTACTCGCCCGGAAAACACTCCGCCGATACCGTGATCGAACGCCTGATATACAATATCCCGGAACGAACCAGCGCTGTCGTGGTGACGAAGGACCGGGGACTGCGGGAACTCTGCCAAGGCATGGGGGCTTTCTCCATGGCGCCAGAGAGTTTTCTGACGACCGTTCGCGAATGGGAATCCCAAACCACGCAGCACGTGCAGACGCACCATGCCCGCCAAAACATAGCAGCCGTGGAAGAACGCCTCGAGCCCGGCCAGCTCAAGCAACTGGAAGAATTCAAGAAACGGCTTGGTTCCTAAGATTTGACGCGTGTTGAAAGTCGGGAGCATTACTTTGTAAGGTTACAGAAGTACGCAGCAGAAACACGGGACGGGGGATGGCCATCCAGACCGCGGTACGCGGCATGGACGAGAAGGAAAAACATGGGGTTAAACGATGACATGTGTAATTGCGCTTGATCAAGGGACCACCAGTTCACGGGCTATCGTCTTTGACCGGAAGGGGCAGGCCCTCGCCATCACCCAAGAAGAATTCACCCAGCATTTTCCCCGATTTGGGTGGGTGGAACACGACCCGCGCAAACTATGGGAAAGCCAGTGGCAAGTGACGCTGGCGGCCTACGACAGTTGCGGCCTGCATAAGGCGAGCGTGGCCGCTGTCGGCATTACGAATCAACGCGAGACAACCCTCGTATGGGATCGTTCGACAGGACAACCCATCTATCCCGCCATCGTGTGGCAAGATCGGCGCACGGCGGACATCTGCGAACGGCTCGGGAGCGAGGGGACCAAGCCGCTTTTCCGCGAGAAGACAGGCCTTGTGCTTGATCCTTACTTTTCCGGAACGAAGATTAAGTGGCTGCTGGACAACGTGGATGGCGCGCGGGAACGGGCGGAGCGGGGCGAGCTGGTCTTCGGCACGGTGGATACGTGGCTCGTGTGGCGTCTCACCAAGGGCGCGCGTCACGTGACCGACATCTCGAACGCCTCGCGCACCTTGCTCTTCAACATCCACACCGGGACATGGGATGACGAGCTGCTGCAATTGCTTAACGTCCCTCGCGAATTGCTGCCCGAGGTGCGCTCGTCCAGCGAAGTCTACGGCGAAGTAGCGCTGGAGGGACCGCTCAAGGGGGCGCCGATTGCGGGCATCGCAGGCGACCAGCAGGCAGCCCTATTCGGCCAGATGTGCTTCAGCCCAGGCATGGCGAAGAATACCTACGGCACGGGCTGTTTCATCCTCAAACACACGGGGACCGAGGCGGTGACCTCGAAGAACAATCTGCTGACCACCGTGGCGTGGCGCATCGGCGATCAGATCGAATACGCCCTCGAGGGCAGCATCTTCGTCGGCGGCGCCGTGGTCCAATGGCTTCGCGACGCGCTTCGAGTGATTAAAACGGCTCCCGAGGTGGAGGCTTTGGCCCGGCGCGTCCCCGACGCGGGCGGCGTATACTTCGTGCCGGCCTTCGCGGGATTGGGCGCGCCCCATTGGGACCCGTACGCCCGCGGGACGATAACCGGCATGACCCGCGGAACCACCGCCGCCCACATCGCCCGGGCCGCATTGGACAGCATCGCCTTGCAATCCGTGGACGTGCTCAAGGCCATGGAACAAGATTCGGGTATCCCCTTACAGGAACTCAAGGTGGATGGCGGGGCCTGCATGGATGATCTGCTCATGCAGATTCAGGCCGACCTGCTGCAGGCGCCGGTCCTCCGGCCCAAGTTCACGGAGACCACCGCCTTAGGCGCGGCCTATCTGGCGGGGTTGGCCACCGGCTTCTGGCGCGACCGGGGAGAAATCGAGCGGCAGTGGCGTTTGGACTGCCGCTTCGAACCGTCTTGCAGCCCGGAGCAGGCCGAACAGCTCCGGCGGGGATGGCGCCGGGCAGTCGAACGGGCGCGCGGCTGGGAGGAGACGTCATCAGACGAGACCACGCCATAGGCGAGGCAGCCCAGGGAAGGCCGTACGATTTCCTCATCATAGGCGGCGGGGCCTCGGGACTGGGGACGGCCACGGATGCGGCGGCGCGGGGCTACCGCACGCTCGTTGTGGACCAGCACGATTTCGCGAAGGCCACCTCAAGCCGCAGCACGAAACTGATCCACGGAGGCGTGCGCTATCTCAAGCAGGGCAAGATCGGGCTGGTGCGCGAATCGCTGCGGGAACGGGGTCTGCTCTGTCGAAACGCGCCCCATCTCGTTCATCATCTCCCCTTCCTTGTGCCCATCTACACCTGGTGGCACGGTCCCTACTACGGCATCGGGCTGAAGCTGTACGATCGCTTGGCGGGAGAACTCGGCCTTACCCCCTCGAAAACGCTTTCCAGAGCCGAAGCCCTCGGCCAAATCCCCACGCTAAAGCCCGAGGGCCTTCGGAAGGGGGTCCAATATCGCGACAGCCAGTTCGATGACTCCCGCCTGGCCGTGAATCTTGCTCAGACCGTGGTTGACATGGGCGGTTCCGCCATCAACTACATGAAAGTGACGCGGTTTCTCAAGACCGGCGGCCGCCTGAAAGGAGCCGTGCTCCAGGATCAAGAGACCGGTGACGAATACGAGGTGAAAGCGCGATGCGTCATAAACGCCACGGGCATATTCACCGATGAAGTGCGCGCCCTCGACCAGGCCGGCGCCCACCCCCTCATCACCACCAGTCAAGGCGCTCATGTGGTGTTGCCGAAATCCTTCCTGCCCGGCCAAAGCGCCCTTATGGTCCCCAAGACGCCGGACGGCCGGATTCTGTTCGCCATACCGTGGCGCGATTACGTGCTGGTAGGCACGACCGATGTTCCCGTGGACACCGTAAGCCTGGAGCCCACGCCGTTGGAAGAAGAGATCGACTTTATTCTGTCGACGGCGGCTGGTTATCTAAGCCACGCCCCTGAACGCAGTGACGTGCTCAGCGCGTTTGCTGGCCTCCGCCCGTTGGTGAAAACGGGAAGCGGCAAAAGTACCGCGTCCCTATCACGCGAACACACCATTCTCACTTCTGATTCGGGCCTGGTCACCGTCACCGGCGGGAAATGGACGACCTACCGCAAAATGGCTCAAGATGTGATGAAACAGGCGGAACGCGTCGCGGGGGTCGAGCCGCGCCCCTGCCCCACTGCGCAACTCCGGATTCATGGCTGGACAGACGCCCCAAGCGCGGATCCCGTCTTCGGCATGTACGGTTGCGGCGCGGAGGCGGTTGAGCGGCTTGCACGCGAGGACCCCGCCCTGGCAGAGAAGCTTCACCCCGATCTGCCCTACACAGCGGCGAACGTGGTCTGGGCTGTGCGGGAAGAAATGGCGCGCACGGTCGAGGATGTCCTCTCACGCCGCACCCGCGCCCTGATCCTTAACGCGCGGGCCAGCGTTGAAGCCGCGCCCAAGGTTGCCAAGCTCCTCGCGGCCGAACTCGGTCACGATGAGACGTGGACCCAGCGGGCGGCCGGCGAATACGAAAAGCTCGCGGCCCAATACCTGCTCACTCCCTGAACCTGCCTTCCAGACAGCACTATATCTCGCAAATGACTTCGGTATTGTGGGGCACTCGGGCGGCGGGCCGTATGCTCGCTTACTCTTACGCCACCTGTTCCTGGTCCTTGTATTGCAGCCGGTAGAGGCGGTAGTAGAGGCCGCGTTGCGCGATGAGTTCCTGGTGGGTTCCCACTTCCCGCACTTCGCCGTGATGCATGACCACGATGCGGTCGGCGTGCTGCACGGTGGACAGCCGGTGGGCGATGACGATGGCCGTGCGGCCCTCCATGAGCTTGTGAATCGCGTCCTGGATGAGCGCCTCGGTTTCGGTGTCAATGCTGGAGGTGGCCTCGTCGAGCACCAAGATGCGCGGTTCATGGGCGAGGGTGCGGGCGAACGCGATCAGCTGGCGTTGGCCGGTGGAAAGGTTGCATCCGCGTTCGCCCACGTCGTAGTCGTATTGGCCGGGCAAGCGCTCAATAAACCGGTGGGCGTTCACGTAATCAGCGCACGAGCGCATCCACTCGTCACTCATCTCCTTGCTGCCCAGTTTGATGTTGTGGCGAATCGTGCCGGAGAACAGGAAGACATCCTGCAGCACAACCCCGATGTTGGCGCGCAACGCTGCTTGCGCATAGTCCCGCACGTCCACGCCATCCACCAGAATACGGCCGTGCTGAATATCGTAGAACCGGCTGAGGACCGAGGTGAACGTGGTCTTGCCCGCGCCCGTGTGTCCCACAATGGCGAGCCGTTCGCCGGGCGGGATGTCGATGTTCACATCCTTGAGCACCCAGTTGCTGTCCTCATAAGCAAACCAGACGTTCTCGAAGGTTACGTGGCCGGTGATGTGTTCAGGAACGAGGGCGTCTTCTTTGTCCTGGACTTCTTCCTCGGTGTCCAGGAGGTGGAAGATGCGCTCGGAAGACGCCATGGCCTCTTGCAGCATGTTGTACCTATCGGCGAGCGCCCGCACCGGCGAGAACATGCGCTCGGCCCACTGCACGTAGGCGTACAGCATGCCCACCGAGGCGGTCCCACCCGCTATGGCCGCGCCTTGAAGCATTTGATAGCCGCCGAAAAGAATGATGAGCGCCACCGATAGCATGCCCAAAGCGTCCACGGTGGGGAAATAGATGGCAAAATTGCGCACTTGCCGGTACCATTCGTTGCGGTGGTCCACGTTGCGCCGGTCGAATTCCCGGAAATTCCGGTCTTCCCGGCCAAAGACCTGGACCACCCGCATGCCGGTGACGTTCTCTTGCATGTACGCGTTCAGCCGGGCGATTTTCTTTCGGATTTCGAGGTAGGTCCGCCGGGCGAAGCGCCGGAAGATCCAGCTCGCCAGAAAAATGAACGGCACCGTGCTCGTGGTCACCAGCGCCAACTGCCAGTTGATGTAGAACATAAACCCGAGCACAACGAAGATGGTGAACAGATCGCTGATGACCTGGACCAATCCCGTCACGATGGTCTGCTGAAGGTTCTCCACGTCGTTCGTCACGCGGGTCATGAGCCGGCCCACGGGGTGTTTGTCGAGGAAACTCAGGGACAGCCGTTGCAGATGAGCGAATATCTGCATGCGCATATTGAGCAGCGTCCGCTGCCCCACGTAGGAGACCGTGAGCAACTGGCCGTAGCGCAGAAACGCTTCGCCCCCTCTAACCAGCGCGATGATAGCGACCAGCCACAGGAGGTTTTCCCGGTCTCCCGCCTTGAGGGTCTCCGCCCGTTCCCGCAACTCAGCGGGGATGGATTCGCCCGCTTCTTCCAGACTCGCAATCCTCTCCTGGACTTCGGTTCGCTCGGGGTTATTGATATACCAGTCAATAGCGTTCATGGTGAGTAAAGGCGCCGCCGCGCTGCAAAACGTGGCGCCAACCAACAACACAGTCGCCATTGTCAGCAAGAGCTTAAAGGGACGCACATAGCCCAGCAACCGGCGCATGAGGCGGCTGTCGTACGCCTTCGCCTGGATCTCGTCTTCGAGGTGGTACCCGTCGCTCACGTGGTTATTCCGTTTCGTCCAGTTCGTCTTCCAGAAGCTGACGTTCGTGCATGCTGGCATACAGGCCGCCCTGCGCTACCAGGCCGGCATGGGTTCCTTGTTCCACGATTCGTCCATCCTCCAGAACCAATATCAAATCGGCATGTTGTACGGTCGAGACCCGATGACTGATGAGCACGGTGCTGCAGTCCGCCGTCGCCTGCTTAAGCCCCTGCAAAACCTGCTCTTCCGTGTGGGTGTCCACGCTCGACAGCGCGTCATCGAGCAGCAGAATACTGGGAGCGCATATCAATGCCCGCGCGATGGCGAGCCGCTGTTTCTGGCCACCGGAGAGGTTGACGCCCCGTTCGCCAAGGAGCGTGTCAAATCCGTGATGCAATTCCTCCACGGTTTCCATGAATTGCGCCACTTCACAGGCCGCCGTGACCCTTTCGGGGGCGGCGTCCGGTTGCCCAAACGTAAGGTTGTTCCAGACCGTGTCGCTAAAGAGGAACGTTTCTTGCGGCACATACCCGATCGCGCCGCGCAGAACCCGGAGCGGAATGCGGCGGGCATCCTCTCCATCGATCAG
>JBKHFO010000102.1:0-11703 GCA_046540175.1 Candidatus Hydrogenedentota bacterium | reverse complement strand
CAGTTCGATGAGGTGATAATCTTTGAGGGATGGCCCCGCGTCGCCAACGGAAAGATCGTGGCAAACCCAAACCGAATCGCCCACAGCAACGAGCACAGTAAGGTAGATGAGCAAACACGCCAGAATTTCCGCGTAAGTATTACCAGAGGCAAACAGAAAACGACCATTCTCACGCCTAAGAACGACCCTTGCGTCCTCCTTATACCGGAGCGAAAAGCATGAACTTCCTCATCGCCGACACCTTTATCGACAGCCTCGCTCGCCTCACCGGCAAGGCGCCGACGGCCGTGAAGCCAGAGGCGGGTGTTGGGGCTTATCGGGGCGTAGCGCCGTCGCGCCGTGGCGTAAGGACACACGCCAAACCTTGCACTTGGCCGAGGGGTAACCTTGCGATCAGCCGAGGGACAACCTTGCGCTTGGCCGGAGTCCACAGCGGCGAAGGGAGCTATAGGGAGTGATCCCCCTATGCCGTAGGGTTGACAAATAATCGTTTGTTCGGCGACAATGTCAACCATGGCTACCACGGAAAAACGAGCGTTTGGAGAGCGGCTGCGGCAGGCGCGCGTGATGCGGGGGTATTCGCTTCGCGGCCTGGCGAAGGCGCTGGAAGGCCGTGTGTCGCACGCGGCCTTGCAGAAGTATGAACGCGGGGAGGCCTATCCGGGGTCGGAGGTGCTCCTTGCGCTGGCGGAGGTCCTGAACCTTCGGCCGGACTACTTCTTTCATCCGCGCCCGGTGACGTTGAGCGGCATGGAGTTTCGCAAACGAACGAAGTTTGGGAAGAAGGCGTCCGAACAGGTGCGGGAGCAGGCGCGGGAGTTCTTCGAGCGGTATCTGGAGATCGAGGCCATCCTGGGCATTGAGCCGCCTGCGTTGCCGCGCCAAGACCTCGACGGGGCGGCGAACCTTGGCGAAGCGGTCGAGACGGCGGCCGAAGCGGTGCGCGAGGCGTGGAAGCTGGGGTTGAACACCTTGGCGAATGTCCACGAAATGCTGGAGGATCGGGGCGTTAAAGTGGCCGCGGTGGGGGCGGCCGGGGCCTTCGACGGTTTTTCCGGTTGGGCGGATGGGAATCCGATCATCGTACTGGCGGATTGGCTGAACGATGACTTGCCGCGAAAGCGCTTGACGGCGCTCCACGAACTCGGCCATCTGGTGCTGAATCTGCCTCAAACGCTTTCCAAGAAGGATGAGGAGACGATCTGCTTCCGGTTTGCGAACGCGATGCTTATTCCGCGGACGGCGTTTATGGAGGAGTTTGGCCCGAAACGGCGGAGCGGGCAGATCAGCTTGCAAGAGTTGGTGGCCCTTAAAGAACAGTGGGGCGTGTCCATCGCGGCGATCATGAAGCGGGCCGAGCAATTGGGGCTGGTGTCCCAGGAGGCCTACAAGCGGTTCAATATAACGTTTCGCCAGCGGGGGTGGCATAAAGAGGAGCCGGGCGAATGGGTGGGAAGTGAATATTCGAGCCGGTTCACCCAATTGGCGCACCGGGCGGCTGCGCAGGAAGTAATCACCCGTTCGAAGGCGGCGGGATTGCTGGGGCTGACGCTTCGCGAGTTTGACCGGCAATTCGGCAGCGTAAGCGGCGCTTGAACCGTTGGCGGAAGGGGGGCTGACCCCATGCAATTCCGCATTGCTGACCCGTTCACGGACAGCCTCGCCGGCCTCACGGGCGAGGAGCAGAAGGCCGGGAAGACGGCGGCGTTCGATTTGCAGATGAACCCGGCCAATCCGGGCTGCATGATTGTTGCGCGACGCGATAGGGCAGCGACGGGTGTATGCGAACCATGCCGCGTATGAGTGTATTGATAGGGTAAAGCCATGACCGAATCCCATCACAAACTTGCGAATCCACCCATTGTTGAGGCGGTGGTTGACATTGACTGTGATCTTCCGCCGGGGGTGGAACTGGAGGGGCTGAGAGAGAAGGCGCAGGCGTGTTTTCGGGCTGAGTACCCCGATTTCCAGACCCGGTACATGTTCGAGCACGAGTTTCAGAAGAAGGGGGAAGCGGAACTGCGGGCATCGTCGCGCCGGGGCGTCGAAGGGTATCTGTTCCGGCATGAGAACAGGAAGCAATTGGTGCAAGTGCGGAGACAGGGGTTTTCATTTAACCGGCTGGCGCCCTACTCCACGCTGGACGATTATCTGCCGGAAATCGAGCGGACATGGCGGCAGTTCGTGGAGTTCGCTGAACCGGTTCAGGTTTGCGTAATCCGTCTGCGCTATGTCAACCGCCTTCCGTTGCCATTAACAGAAGGGACGGTGGATCTCGAGGCGTATCTGAGCGTTGGCCCGCGTCTGCCGGATGAGGAGCGGCTTACCTTCTCAGGGTTTCTGAATCAGCACAAGGCCGTGGAGCGTGAAACCGGAAACGAGGTCCGGACCGTGTTGACTTCCCGGAAACCGGAAAGCGGCGCGCTCCCCGTCATTTTCGACATAACGGCCTCAAAGGCTGTTGACGTGGAACCCGATGACTGGGCAATGATATCATCCACCATACAGAGTTTGCGGGACTTGAAGAACCGGGTCTTTTACCATACGTTGACGGAACAATGTCTCAAGCTATTCCAATAGATACGTCCCTGTGGGGCGGTTCGGATGCCCTGAATTCGCTTCTTGGGGAGGAGAACGCGGTCTCCGATGAGGCGCGGGAGGTAAGCCGGGCGCAGTCGGAAGTCTTTGAGGGCCTGGAACACAGCGAATCGCTGTTTGGGACCAAGCACGCGGCGCTTTCGGAACTGTGGGAGGTGGCTGAGGAGTGCGCCGAGGAGGGATGGGATGGTGAAGGCGCTCCGCCCATCGAACCATGGGCTGTGCGCCTCGCTGAACGATTCATTCGAGTCTTGCCCGAAGACATTCCCATGCCGGAACCCATCCCGGAACCCGACGGTTCTATCGGGCTGGATTGGACACTGTCTCCCCACCAGAATTTGTCTGTGAGTTTTGGGGCAAATGCCCGATTGGCTTACGCTTGGCTTGACGGCTCCGACCGGGGGCACGCGGTGGCCCGCTTTGATGGTGAAACGATTCCGCGGCGTATATTGGATGGAATCAGGGCAATCTATCGGCTGCCCAGGTAACGACACGGGGGGACGTGCCCATCAAAGAGTTGGTCAGAACCGTTTTTACGCGCCTCACGGCTTCATGGCGCGCATGGTTTGAGTGGAAACAGGCCAAGCGCCTGCCCTCTGGTTTGCCTTATGACATCGCCGGGGAGGAAAGGCTCGCTCGGTTCCTGAAACACAAGAAACAGTTTTCTGCAACGAATGGGATTGTGAAATATGCCGCCTTCCTTCCCAGTCACCGCGATGGGAAGACGTCGGTTTTTCGCCACACCGGCGATCCTGCTGAAGAGTTGTGGAAAATAGGACACAGGGAACTTGGCGATCAAGTGACGGTATACGGTGCTGGGATTATTGTGGCCTTTGACACAAGGGCGGCAGGCCTTGGCGTGTCTGCTTCCGAGCCACCGCCAAGACATGCCAACATCGAGGGCTGGCCAACACGGGATGACCCTGAGCTGGCCAAGGCCGCACAGAGGGAAGTGGCGAAAGCTCTTGCCGAGCGCGCGGTGTTGCTACTTCGTCAGCCATGAACCTCCGCATTGCCGGCACGTTCACGGATAGCTTGAACCGTCTCACGGGCGAGGAGCAGAAGGCCGTGAAGACGACGGCGTTCGATTTGCAGATGAACCCGGCCAATCCGGGCCATAGTTTTCACAAGCTCGACCGGGCCAAGGACAAGAACTTCTGGTCGGTCCGGGTCAGTGCGGACCTCCGGATGATCGTCCACCGCACGGAGTCGAGCCTGCTGCTGTGTTACGTGGACCACCACGACGCGGCCTACCGTTGGGCGGAGCGGCGCAAGATCGAGACGCATCCCAAGACGGGCGCGGCGCAACTCGTGGAGATGCACGAGACGGTTCGCGAGATCGAGGTTCCGCAGTACGTAGAGGCCCCGGCGCCATCGGGAGAGCCGGTCCTGGCTCATGTGGCGAGGGAGGCCCTGCTGGACTACGGGGTTCCCGAGGAGTGGACGGAGGACGTGCGCCAGGCGGATGAGGATGCGTTGCTGGCGCTGGCCGATCGCATGCCGGGCGAGGCGGCGGAAGCGGTGTTGAGCTTGGCGACGGGCGTGACGCCGGATGTGACGCGGCCGGCCGTTGCGGATGCCGATCCGTTTGCTCATCCCGATGCGCAGCGGCGGTTCCGGCTCATGGAGAACGTGGAGGAGCTGGAGCGGGCGCTGGAGTATCTGTGGGAGAAGTGGACCGTTTTCCTGCATCCGGCGCAGCGGCAATTGGTGGAGCGGGATTACAACGGGCCAGCGCGCGTGGCGGGCACGGCGGGGACGGGCAAGACGATTGTGGCGCTTCATCGCGCCGTCCATTTGGCCCGGCGGCATTCGGACGTGCGGGTGTTGCTCACCACCTTTTCCGACGCCCTGGCCAACGCGTTGCGGACGCGATTGCGCCGCCTGATAGGCAACGCGCCGCAGGTGGGCGAGCGCATCGACGTGGAAGCCATCGGGACCATCGCGCAACGGCTCTACAAGGCCCACGGCGGCGCGTGCGAGATGGCGCCGCGCGAGACAGTGCGGGAGCTGATTGAGGCCGCGGCGGCCGAGTCCGAAGTCAACAAATTCCGGCGGCACTTTCTCTTGAGCGAATGGGAGCAGGTGGTGGACGCGTGGCAATTAGAGACGTGGGAAGCCTACCGGGACGTTCCCCGGCTCGGGCGCAAGACTCGCTTACCCGAAGCTCAGCGGCGGATTCTGTGGGATATCTTTGAACACGTGCGCGCGGGCTTGGCGGAGCGTAATCTGATCACGGAAGCCGGGATGTTCACCTACCTGGCGGACCGGTTCGCGGGAAGCACGCGTGCGCCCTTTGACTTCGCCGTGGTGGACGAGGCGCAGGACATCGGGGTGGCGCCATTGCGGTTTTTTGCGGCGCTAGGCGGAGGACGGCCCAACAGCTTGTTTTTCGCGGGAGACTTGGGCCAGCGCATTTTCCGGCAGCCGTTCTCGTGGAAGGCGCTTGGAGTGGACGTGCGGGGACGCTCCCATACGTTGCGCATCAACTACCGGACGTCCCACCAGATACGGATGCAGGCGGACAAGCTGCTCGAAGCCGAAATCGCCGACGTGGACGGTAACGTGGAAACCCGCCGGGGGACACAGCCGGTATTCAACGGCCCCCCGCCCCGCATTGAGACCTTCAATACCCCGGAAGCCGAGGCCCGCGCCGTGGGCAAGCGGCTTGCCGCGTGGCGCGCCGGCGGGGTTCAGCCGCACGAGATCGGCGTGTTCGTGCGATCGTCTGCTTAACTGGACCGGGCCATCGAGGCGGTTGAACACGCGGGGTTGCCTTACAAGACGCTGGACGAACACGTGGAAGTCTCCAGCGGCCACGTGTCTCTCAGCACAATGCGCCTGGCCAAGGGCCTGGAATTCCGCGCCGTCGCCGTCATGGGCTGTGACGACGAAGTGATTCCGCTGCAATCCCGCATCGAAGCCGTGGCCGATGAAGCCGACCTGGAGGAAGTCTACGAAACCGAACGGCATTTGCTTTACGTGGCCTGCACCCGCGCCCGCGACCATCTCCTCGTCACAAGCGGCGACTCGTCGTCGGAGTTCTTGGACGATATGCGTGAGTGATTCACTGGACGACTCGATTGTCTCTGGCGGAGGCGGCCATTCGCGGGTTTGATTTCGGGATTGTCTAGCCTAGACAAAATAGGGTAGAATAGATGCAATTGAGTGCTTGTAGACAAGTACTCGTGCATACGTAAACCCTTGATATATAGGCACTTAGGCGTGTTTTGCGGCGGCTATTAATCACAAGGTCGGAGGCTCGAATCCTCCGCGGCCCACCATACGTAAACCCCGCCGAGTAAACGACTTGCGTTGTCTGCCCCCCCCAAAGCGCACGGGTTGGGTCACGGTGATCAACTCCCCTGCAATTCCCCCCACTTCACGATAACCCGAGGCGTCGCGGGGCTGTGCCTTGACCGCGCCGGATTGCCCGGCCCAGGTCACGATAGACTGAGCTGACCCAACTCTTCATCGTAAGGCGTAGGTGATTTCTTCATCCCGCCACTATCGCACAATCGCCTTCCAGGAATTACGTCCACAACAGACGGCGGCCCTCACTTGAGTACGTCCAGGCTTCTCTTTGTCTTAAGCAGCAACCAGGACGCTGATAAAACGTTCCGAGGGAGACAGCCTTGGAGTTTGAAACGCTTCGGGGTATCGGCTACATTGGAATGATTGAACGCAGGGGTTTTAACGGGACTTTCCCTTCACGAGAGAGCAGCTCAAGGGAGGAAGGCGAGATGGAGAAATTCACAGCGGCGCTGGCCCGATTCACTGCCGCGTGTTTGGCGATGCTTGGTGGGATGGTTGTTGTGGGACCAGCCTCGGCGGACGCCCCACGGGAATCCGAGTATGTCCGGATAGAAGGGCTCGGAACGTGGCACGCGCATCCACAACCCACGGCGATTCGGGAAGGAAACAAGACGTTCTTCGGAACGAGTGACGAGACTGGGAACATCATCATCTCATCCTATGACCACGAGGAACGGGAATGGGAACACACGATCGTCGACTCCGATAGCGGAGCGGACGACCACATCCAACCGGCCATACTCATCCGGGACGATGGCAGGATATTGGCCGCATGGTCGAAGCGGCGCTCCGACAGCGACGATATCTGCTGGGCCATCTCCGAGAACCCGCACGATGTCTCGGAATTCGGGGAGATTGACGCCTTCCACGCCGGAGGCGGCGGGGATTATCCCAAACTGGTCCAATGGGGCGGCGAGATCCGCGTTTACTACCGGGCGGCCGCCTATGACGTGTGGGACTACCGGGTGTCCACGGACGGCGGGGCCACCTGGGGAGACGCGACGCCGTGGCTGGACTTCTCGGCGTACGATCAGCCCGTTTCGTCTCATAGGGTCTACGCGCACGTGTATCAAGAAGGCGATCAACTGCATTTCGTCATCGGAGGCTATCGCTCGGCGGATAAGACCGTGCGGCACGCCTACCTAGAGGATGGACAATACTTCGACAGTCACGGCAATGCCGTGGGGACCGATGGGGAGCCCATCACCGAGTGGGAGCAGATGACCCGGGTGTGGCGGGGAACGCTCGATCACTGGACGGATTCGCCGAACGTGAACGAACTCTTGGTGAAGGACGGTACGCCCTACATCACGTTCGAGGAGATGAAAGCGGTCGGCCGGGGCGGGGGCAGCGGCGATATTCGCGCCCGATGGGCCAGCTACCGCGATGGGGAATGGTTCGTCAGCGGCGAGATTGTGGACATGGGCGGCGAAATACCGGAATCGGAGCCCGTGCCCGGTTTGTATCACAAGGGCGCCATCGCGATGGACGCGAACGATCCCTACACGGTGTTCGTGAGCGTCGAGGTGGACCACGAAAAGCGGGCGTACCAGATACAGGAATGGACGACGAACGATGGGGGCGAGAGCTGGGAGAAGGTCTGGGAGAGCAACGATGGCGAGGTGAGGGGGTATGAGCCCCACGCCAAGCGCGGCCAAGCATTGAGTCCGCGGAACCACGATGGCGAGGAACTGCGCGTCTTGTGGTGGGCGGGCAAACACGACCGATTCCGAAGCGGTGGCGAAGGCTACGGTTTCGACGTGGTCATCAAGACCATGAACACGGTGGCGCCGGATGTTGTCGAGACCACGCCCGAGGCGGTGGCGCAACGCGTGGCGGATCACTACATCGAAACGCAGACGCCCAGCCATCACTACGGCCACCTGCTTACGCTGTACGGCCTGGTCCGCGTGGCGGAGGCCACGGGACGCGAGGACTACGGCGGCTATGTCGATGAGGTCCTCGCCGAACTGGTGCGAGAGGAAGTCCCGGACAGCCCCATCGGCGGCAGTTTCCAAAACTATGCGATGGGCGGACTAGCAGGGATGTACCGTTACGTCCAAGGCCGGCCCCATGGGGATGAGGCGCTCTTGCGCAGTTACGCGGAGCAACTCATCGAGGAGCATCCCCGCGACGCCGACGGACTCATGTCCCATCCCAGCCCCGGAGACAGGCCGCCGGAAGAACGGAGAATCTGGGTGGATTGCTTGATGGCCATCTGTCCCTTTCTTTCAATGAGCGCCGTCGTACTTGATGAACCCGAGTTGCACGAGGAGTCCATCGAACAATATCTCCTCATGGAAGACGCGCTGTTCAGCGAAGAACTCGGACTCTTCCACCAGTCGAAGAATTTCGGCCCGCCCGGAAGCGTGTCGCCCGACACCTGGGGACGGGGCACGGGTTGGGCGCTCATCGGCCTCGTGGAATTGATTCGTTTTCTGCCCGAGGATCACCCCGAGCGGGACGCGATGATCGCGCGGCTCGAGCGCATGATGGAGACGCTGGAGCCCTTGCAAGCGCCGAGCGGTATGTGGCGGCAAGACCTGGTGACGCCCGAGTCCTACGAAGAAACCTCGGGAACGGGCTTGATCCTCTACGCGCTGGCGATGGGCCTCCGCAAAGGCTGGCTGCCCGAGACCATGCGGCCCATGGCCGAGCAGGCCTGGGAAGGGCTGGCCAAGACGGTGGACGCCCACGGCGCGGTGCATGGCACATGCGTGGGGACCCGGGGAGCCAGTGACGCCCCGCTCGAATTCTGGCTGGAGCGGCCCACGGCGGTTGACGACAGCCACGGCTTCGGCCCGGTTTTGCTGGCCGCCGCGGAGATGCATCTGCTGCGGACCGAGGTCCCCCGCTAACGAATGCTTCAAGGCCGTGATGGAGGAACAGGGGAACGCGCCATCCACATCGCGGTGCGTCTGAACCGCCTTCCCGCGACGAGGAGGGCGTCAAGGTAAGGGATGCGCGCCGTCGCCTACAACAGCTTCCTTACGGGGTAGACCTTAAGTTGCTTCACGGCGGCGTTTGCCTGTAAACTCCATCCATGTATTGGAAAGGGCGCGGTTCTTGATATGCGGGGACGGCGTCCGCTAACGGCCGCAACCGTAAGGAGAAGGGAAATGCACACACGATACGTTATCGCCGCGATTTTGGCGGCGGCGTTCTTACTCCCGCTGGAAGTCACGGCGGAAGAGGACGGGGAATGGATTGAATTGTTCAACGGCGAGGATCTGGACGCATGGACGCCCAAGTTCCGTGGACATGAAGCGGGCGTGAACTACAACAACACGTTCCGGGTCGAAGACGGCCTCCTGCGCGTCTCCTACGACGAACACGATTCCTTCGACGAGATGTTTGGACACCTTTTCTACGAGGATACGTTCTCCCATTACCGGCTCCGCGTGGAATACCGCTTCGTGGGCGAGCAGGTCGAGAACGGGCCCGGCTGGGCGTTTCGCAACAACGGGCTCATGCTCCACGGCCAAACGCCCGAAAGCATGGGAATCGACCAGAGCTTCCCGGTCTCCATCGAGGCGCAGTTGCTCGGCGGCGACGGGGGGGAAGACCGCCCCACCCTGGCGGTCTGCACGCCCGGCACCCATTTCACCGTTGATGGCGAGGTGATTACCCAGCATTGCACGCCCCCCCAGGTCGAGCGGACCTTTCACGGGGACGATTGGGTGACCGTCGAAATCGAAGTGCGCGGAAACGAGGTCATCCGCCACATCCATGACGGGGAGGTGCTGATGGAATACAACCATCCCCAGCTTGATCCCGATGACCCCGACGCCGCGCCCCTCGTGGAAGAGCGAGACGGGGATCTCATGCTGGAAGAGGGCACGATTTCCATTCAGGCGGAAAGTCATCCCACGGACTTCCGTAGCATCGAACTCATGGTCCTCGAACCGTAACTCGACAACAGTATTGGTCAAAGGCCGCCCGCTACGTCCATTGCCGAGCGCAAGGACCGCGCGGGCGGTCTTTCTCGTTATGACGCCGGCATGGGCGTTTTGCGCGGCGGTTTAACCAGGCGCGGGGGAGGGCAGCGATTGGATCGGTGTGGAGAATAATCCCGTCACATGCGTTTGGGGGACGGCAACTACTCGAATCGCCGGGTAGGTTGGTGTGCAGGGTGTTTGCATCCTCCGGCCCTTCGGGCCATCCCCTTCGAAGGAAGAATTGATGGACATCCTCCTGGCGCCCTCCGAAGGGGAATAGTAACGCGCCGTTCCAGGCGGCCATGGATGCCTGGAAGATGCCGGCGCTACGGAATTCCCCCTTGGACGTGGGATTAATGGGGATGTATCTCCCTGGCGCAGAGTCGTTACCCGGCGATCAGGGAACTATCCTAATCACCGGAGCAACGCTGTTCGGGTGGGTTGTTCGATTCCGGGGCGGCAAGGAGCAAAGCGCGGGCGTTTTCGTGAGGGACGCGCGTACAACAGACGAAAGGACGTCAGGACAATGGAAATCGCGGACATCGTGAAAGCGTTGGAGCGGAACACGGGCTCGTTTCCCCGAAAAGCGATTGAAGCGGCCGTGGAACAGCCGGAGGCGATTACGCCGGAATTGTTGCGCGTGCTCGAATACACGCTGGCCAACGCGGAGGAACTAGCCTGGGAAGACCGGGAGGACGTCTACTTTGGCCACCTGTATGCCTTGCACTTGCTGGCGCAGTTCCGGGAGACACGGGCCTTTCCGTTGGCCATCAGGTTCTGCGAATTGCCCGGCGAAACGCAGTATGAGTTACTGGGAGATGTGAACGTAGAGAGTATTCTAGCCTCCACGTTTGATGGGGACACGGACGCGCTGAAGCGCGTTATAGAAAACCCGGAGTGTTATGTATATGCCCGGTGGACGGCGCTGGATACGTTGCTGGTCCTGGTGCGCATGGGCGTCAAGCAGCGGGACGAGGTCATGGCGTATGTGCAGGAACTCTTTCGGGAAAAGCTGGAGCATGTAGCCTCACCCGTATGGGATGGCGTTCTGCATTGCGCTATGGAGCTTTACCCGGGGGAGGTTTGGGCCGACATCCAACAAGTCTTCGCGGAAGACCTGGTGGACCTGACCGAGGCGGATTTGCGCTACATTGAGGGCGTCCTCGCGAAGGGCAAGGAGCGCGTGCTTGAGGATTTCTTCAGCGATGCCCCAGGCCCAATTGACGATACGATCGAAGAGATGGAAGACTGGGAGTGTTTTCGTGAGACGCCTATACCGGCCTATCTTTCCCCGCCGCCCGTTGCCAAGGCGCGCCCGGCTTCGAAGCCCCACAAGGTCGGCCGCAACGATCCATGCCCGTGCGGCAGCGGCAAGAAGTACGAGAAGTGCTGTGGATAAGGAGGCGTAGTTTCGTATACGGATTTCACCGACTACCGTTTACCGAGATGCGCACATCTCCCGTCGAGGGCCTTGCCAGCCAGGCTCAAGGCGTCTATCCCGATGGCCGTGAACTTGCTCAGCAATCCATGGAGTCCGTTGCGTTGACCGCAGAGCGTGTTGAGCAGCTTGCCCATCTCCCTGAAGAATACGGTTGCCGGCCGGCTCCACCTCAAAAGAAAGCTCCCCCTAAGCTTTTGTACTGCGTGGGCGTCATCGCGGCCAAAGTAGAGCGCCTTGCCGTCAAAACGGGCGTAGTACTGGCGGGGGCCTTTGTCGAAGGAAAGCTTGGAGGTTGTCCTCGGACGCGTCCTTTCTGCCTTTTGTCTAGTCACTAGACAGTTTCTTAGGCACTTGGGCCGCGCGGGGCGGGTAACAACGTAAGCCGTTGTTTCGGCGGGACTTACGATGGTG
>JBKHFO010000101.1:0-11791 GCA_046540175.1 Candidatus Hydrogenedentota bacterium | reverse complement strand
TTTAATTTCCCGCTCGGCTCGTTCCTGGGCATGTTTGCGCCATTCCGCCTCCTCTTCCTCGGAGCCGGTCTCATCTTGTTCATAGCCCGCCTCCGAACGAAGATCATTCACGTAGCCCTCTGTCAGACGCGTGACCCAGGACTGCGGCAGTTCGAAGCTCGCCATGTCAACCAGCTTGTCAACGGCCTGCTCCCGGAGCCGGGAGTCAAGCACGGAATCATACCGCTCCTGAATACTCTCGCGAATCTTTTCCCGCATATCAGAGAGATTCTCGTAGCCGAGGTTCTGAGCAAATTCATCATTTAATTCGGGGTTTTGTTTACGTTTAACGTTCTTCACTTTCAGCGTGAATTGAGCCTTCTGACCCCGTAACGCTTCGTTGGGCATGTGGCCGGGCAACGTGACCTCACACTGTTTCTCATCACCCGCCTTGGCCCCGGTCAGCACTTCGTCAAACTCGGGGAAGAAACGTTTGGCGCCCAGAATGTACGGATAATCGCGCCCGGCCCCCCCTTCGAAGAACTCTCCATCCACGGCTCCATCGAAGTCGATAACGACTTGGTCGTCCTCCTGGGCGGCATCATCCACGGTCACGTAATCCTGGTTCCGCTCTCCCAATCGCTCCAGCGCCGCGTCGACTTCATCGTCCCCAACCTTGAGCACCTCGCGCTCAAGTTCAAGATTCTTGTAGTCGTCGATTTTCGCTATGGGGCCAACCTCGAATTTGAGCGTGAACTTGAGGGGCTCCGTGTCCGGCGTATCTTCGTTTTCCTTTATCCCTTCGATGTCCGGAGTGTCCAGCGGTTCAAGCTCCTGTTCCTCTAGAAGCTTTTTGAAGGCCGCATCCAGCAATTGCGAAATCACCTCGCCCTTTACGGCCTTGCCAAACCGTTTCTCAAGCACCCGCCGCGGCGCGCGCCCAGGGCGGAACCCCGGCACCTCGGCCTCGGACTTCAATTCACTGAAGAGTTCCTCTGATTTCTTGGTACGGTTAGCCGGAGGGATGGATATGTCGACCTCGTACAGGCAATCGCCCTGATACTTTACGTCGAACTCGGGATCCTCAACAAACTTGAATGTTTCCTCGTCCCCTTCTTCAGCCACTTCGGCCGCCGCCGGGGCGTCCCCCGTGTCGAGATCCTCCTCTTGGGCGATATCCTGATCGTCGTGCTTGTCGTCTGCCATGATGTATTTCTTCTTCCAGTTGCGGTTTGCGTAAGTTGGTGGGCGAGGCGGGACTTGAACCCGCACATCACAAGGACACTGGATCCTAAATCCAGCGCGTCTGCCAATTCCGCCACTCGCCCACAGTATCCGACCGGCGTGTCACCGGGTTTTTGAGAAAAGAGACCATGAAAACAGCCAAAAGGCCAGCGGCCAAACGAATGGGGTGGCTACATCGTGTGAGGAGACGCCTCGCTCCCGTCAAGCCGTTGCCGAACCCCATTCGGCTATTGAGGAAGGGGCGCGCCTTTACATTCGCATCTACCAGGTTCGCGCGATTGCAGGACTGAGTATGGCTACGCTGAGCCGGCGCCTCTACCGCTTCACGCAAAGCGCTCCACCATCGCTTTAGGCAGCGATCCCAGGCCCCTCACATCCGTACAGGATACCTGTCCTCCCTGGAGTTGTCAAATCTGGAGAAGAAGCCCGGAAGCGTGCGGCGCTGGTGATGAAGCGCAACAAAGCATCCAATATGTTTCTCCAAATGATCGCGACAAAAGAGGCGAACTCCGGAGCGTGACACCTCACGCTCCGGAGTTTCCCAAGCAGCATGGTTGGGCCTACTGCCCGCTCTCAGCTAACTGACGGGCCCTATCGGCCAGTTCGCTGTCATCCGTCAAATCCGCCACTTCATCCATGACAGGCACAAGCTGATCGCTGGGTATCCCAACACCTTCGGCGATACGCACCACGGCCTTTCTGGCTTCAGCGCCAGCCTCCGGGTGGTCGATATATTCCGCCACGAGTCCAAACGCCTCTCCGCTCTCCATGGAACCCAGCACGCGAATCATGGCGCGCGCAGCCTCAGCTGGCGGGTCTTGCGCCAAGGCGGACCGGAACGCTTCCACTACTTCTGGCGGGGCCGCCATGCCGATGTCCAGGGTTTCCCCCTCTTGAACCGTTTGGCTTCCCGGCTGTCCATTCTGGGTATAATCAACCCGCAATTGTTTCACGGTTCCGTCCGCGGGGTCTCCGAAATTGGCGTTGCTGGCTTCAACCGACAATGCGCCTTCTTCCACCATATCCGCCACATCTTGAGTCACATCGGCCACATCCCCATCGGGCAGATCCCCGTAGACCGCTTCGGTGATCTCTAGCTCGCCGCCCATACTCTCGCCCAATCTCGTGCAAACCACCGACAGCATGGATTCGATGGCGTCCGCTTCTTCTTCGGACGGCGCATCCGCTAATAGACCGAGCAAGGCGGGCAATTCATCTAAGCCGGCGGTTTGCCGCAAGTGACTAATAGCCGCGCCGCGCATCTCATCGTTGGGATGGTCGGCCACGGTTTCGAGGAGCACATCCATGGTCTGGGGCATGTTTCGATCCGCCACGAGTTCGAGTCCGGCAAGTTGCGCCTGGGCATCTTCGTGTTCGAGCAAGGCCAGGATGGCGTCATCCGCGGCTTCGCCGGGATAGCCCACGAGACATTGCCGCGCCGTCTGCTCCAGTTCGCCATCGGCGGTCACGACAAGCTCCTCGAGCGTATCAAGCACGGGGTCATGGGCAAAACGCGTGAGGGTATGCAGCGCGGCCACGCGAACCTCGGTGGGATACTGCTCAGTTGTCATATCCTGAAGGGCCGGCGCGGCCTCTTCATCGCCCCGCTCGCCCAGCGCTTGGATGGCGAGGAGCTGGCGGTCCGTGGACCAGCCGCTCAAATCGGCGGTAAGCATCTCTCCAATGGCTTCATTGGGCAGCTCCATGCTAAGCCGGATGGCCGTGGCGAAAACGGCGTGCTCCTCGCTCTGGAGAGCCTCTTCCAGCCGGGCCAAGCCTTCTTCGCCGCCACGCGTGAGCACAGCGCCGCGCAACGCCCCGAGGCGCGCCTGCTGGGGTTCCGGCTCCAACTCAAGCACACGCTCATACAACGCGATGGCTTCCTCGGTCCGCCCCGCCTCGTCCAATGCTTCCGCACATCGAAAGAGGCTTTCGGACAACGCCAGATGGTCTCGAGGCTCGGCTTCGGCCAACGCCCCCACCAACGCATCCGCGGCGTTTTCGGTTCCGATGCCGCCCAACGCGCGTGCAGCCGCGTGCGCCACATCCGCGTCCTCGTCTTCGAGCAGTTCGCTCAAAGGCGCAATCGCCGCCTCGGAGCGGCGCACGCCGGCGCTAGCGATAATTCCCAGGAGCGGGGCGCCTTCCACTTCGGTTAACGCCTCCGTCAACGCCTCTTCCGCTGCGGGGTCCGGAATAGCCTCCAACGCATACCGCGCCATGTGAGAAAGCTTCTCGTCTCCCAAAAGGTCCGCGAGGGCCGGCACGGCTTCCTCCGTGCCTACCTGCGCCAGCTCGCGGCAGGCGTCACTCTTCTCCTTAAGCGTGGCGTCCGAATCGGTGATAACGTCAATCAACTCGGCTTCGTTCATCTGGGCGTTTGCGGCGAACGCTATCAAAAAGGCCGCCGCGACAGCCAATGACTTCACATATCGCACCTTCATGAAACTACTCCTTTCTGTAGCCGTACGCGTAGTCATACCGTCCAGGGTTCCCGCATGGCCCGCGAGAGCAAGCGGTTGGCCTCGGGATCATCAACAAACTCTTCTTTGTCCGGGTCAAACCTCACGTCCCGCTTGAGCCACATGCAGATGTTGGCCGCATGCACGGTGGTCATCGAACGATGCATGACTTCGGCATTGGCCACGGGATCCCGGCGCGTGCGCACACAATCAAAGAAGTCGCGGACATGGTTCATGGGGCGCTGGGTGCGCGCTTGGTACTCGTCCACGACCCGGCGGTACTCGTTCAGTAACGACGGAGAGGACACATCCGGGCGGGTATAGCCATCGGCCGCGGCGGCCCAGCCTTCTTCGCCATCAAAGCGTTCGCCGCAGGAGCCGTGCCAGTACTGGTCTCCGCGGGAGAGAATCAGCCGCTGGCCGTCCGCAAACGTGCAAACCATGCCATCGCCCGTTTGATTGTCCACATATTGATATTCCACGGGCGCTGTATCCAGCTTATTCAATCCCATTTGCGCCTGGGCAAAGGTGTGGGCCCCCCACTCGCCGATGCAACTCGTGTGGAAATCGTAAACGCCGCGCCATCCGCCTTCGACATACGCGGAGTTGTACGGGCGCCACGGACAAGGCCCCAGCCACGCATCCCAGTCCACCTCTTCCCGGGGCGGCTCGGATTCCTCTTCGCGCCAATCGTGCGTCATGTACGCGTCGTCCCACGGCGCGATATGCGCGTAGGCGGTATGCACCTCGCCCAAGCGGCCCGTGCGCGCCATCTCCATGGCGAATACGTGATGCGCCTCGCTAAGACGCTGTGTGCCGGTCTGGTAAACGCGTTGATAGCGGCGGGCCGCCTTCACCACTTCTTGGCCCTCCGCGACAGTCATGCAAGACGGTTTCTCGCTATACACATCCTTGCCGGCCTGCATGGCCATGATCGAAGCCAGCGCATGCCAGCGATCCCCCGTCGCGATCAGCACCGCGTCGATGTCTGTCCGCTCTTCCAAAAACTCGCGGAGGTCCATGTACGTAGCGCAGTCACTGTTTTCATACCGTTCATCGACTTCCGCCTTGACGGCTTCCCGCCGGGATTTCCGGACATCGCACACCGCGATCATCCGCACATCGTCTTCTTCCATCATCCACCGCATGTCGTGTGTACCGCGGCTATTGATACCAATCCCGCCCAGCAAAATCTGATCGCTGGGTGGAACAGCGCCGGCGCGCCCCACCACGGAAGCGGGAACGATCGCCGGCCCCACCGCCGCGGCTACACTCGCAGCCGCCGCCGACTTCATAAAACTTCGCCGGCTCACTTTGTCTCGTTGCATTTTCTCCATCTCCTTAACGTTTTGAACTCATCCTTGCCGCGCCAACGCTAGCGCGTTTCATCCTCGACGCCCAATGCGCGTACAGAACATTGAGCGTTTTACAAACAAACGTGATAGCTCCCATTGTGAACCCGCGAGGAAGAGAAAAGCAAGCCCTATACAGGTGAGCGACTTGCAGAAGTGAAGAAGAGGTCCGCCTTGTCGCCGCGACCGATTACAATACCGAGTATTTCAAGCACTATACAGCGATTCTAAGCACGATTGATCCCCGGGCCAAGGGGCTTCTGCAAGTCGCTGAGGTGTATGATTTCTCATAGGGCGCGTATCCCCTCTCAGCAACTCTCGGCGCGCAGGCGGAAGACCGTGGACGGACAGCATGCCGCAATGCTACTATAGGACCATACTTTGGCGGCCATTCCCGCCCCGCATGGCAATCACACTGCTGCAAGAAAGAGTAACCATGAAAGAATCCATCCCGCACAACCCTACCGCCGCGGATATGAAACCGGTGCTTGAACAGGCCAAGGCCTTTTATAAGCAGAGACCGTGGCAGCACATCCCTAGTGACGACCTCTTCGCCATCGAAGATCCCGTCACCGGCGAGCGCCTGTATTGCTCCATATTGGGTAATCTCCACGAGATGTACGCTTTGAACGTGTATCCGGGCGAGACGGGGTTGGCGTCGTTCGCCGCCTTTCTCTCCATGCAAGAGATTTCGTTGCTCGCGGGACACCATTACCTGGCTCAACAAGACCTTGTCCAACTCGAATACACGGACCGGGAAATTCTCAGCTCCCAGGAATGGAAAACCATCAAACAAACCGGCGTCTCCTTTCGCGGCCGGCAAGCCTGGCCTCAAATGATACGCTTCAGGCCCGGTTATGCTCCCAGCGCACTCAACACCGAGGATCTTCGTATCCTTCACTTCGCGCTAGAGCAAGCAGGAGAGATCAGCGGCCAAGTAGCCGGCGGAGCCTTGAACGTGACGCCGGTGATAGACACCGACGAGATCACCCTGTTCGTGCGAACGCCGAAGAAAAGCAAAGGCGGCAAGCTTGAATGGCGCGATGAGTGGGAGACCCTGCCCCTTATGCTCCCGGGCGACGAACACGCCGAGGAGGCTGTCCCTTATGACGAATTGCGCCTCGGCCGGCTAAAACGAGCAGGTTATCCCCGTCACGCCCACTGGGAAGTACACACGGGTTATCTCATGCTGCCCATGGAACCTGAGCCGGGTACAGAGGAAAGCGAACTCCCCTATCTGCCGCATGTCCAGGCAATCATGGAAGGGGAGAATGGCGCGGCGCTGCACATGTTCATCACTTCTGCCCAAGAAGCGCGCGCTACCCTGTTGGATGCATTTCTGGACGCGGTGGAGGAGACAGAGGTCATGCCCGAGGCCGTACTTGTACTCACGGCCGAGGCCGAGGCGGCCGTAAACGGTATCTGCCAGGCCCTGGAGATACCCGTGATTCCCAGCGAATCTCTCCCTCATACCGAGAAGGTGTTCCAGGGATTCATAGAGGAGTACGTGAACTATTAGCCGCTTCGCCTCGCGCTAAAACTTGTGCTCTTCACCTCGCATGATTCGTTGGATGTTGGCGTGGTGGCGGATGATGACCACCACCACCATGAGAAGAACCGCGCCGCGGATAATGGGATCGTGCTCGAGGTGCGTGAGGGGATCGCGCTCCAGAATCAAAACAAGCGCCCCGATGACGGCGGCGGCGGTGATGCTTCCCGCACTGACCATTCGACTAAGATAAGCCGCGAACGCGAACACCGTCAGGCCCGCCGCAGTCGAAACGGGAATCAACGCGAGCAATACGCCCGCGCTCGTGGCCACGCCCTTGCCCCCGTGCAACCGGAGGAAGACGGACCAGGTGTGCCCGGCGATGGAGGCGGCTCCGCAGGCCAAGGGCGCGTACGGCCAGGCGCTCACGGCCCCCAGCGCCAGCACGGCGATCATGCCCTTCATTACATCCCCCGCCAAGGCTAGCGCTCCGAACTTCTTTCCCAGCACGCGCAAGGTGTTCGTGGCGCCGATGTTCTGGCTGCCGTGTTCGCGAATGTCAATGCCGCGCCACGCCTTGCCCATCCACAGCCCCGTGGGGACCGACCCCAGCACATAGGACAATACGATGACCACGGCGGTCACGAATACTTCAGAGGCGTCCATCATGATTTCGGTTCCCCTTCCCGGAGTTCAATCCGAATGGGAACCCCCGCAAAATCGTATTGGACCCGAAGCTGATTCTCGATGAACCGCAAATAACTGAAGTGAAACAGCTTTTTCTGATTGACAAATAGGACAAAAACCGTCGGCTTCACGCTTGCCTGGGTGGCGTAACGAATCTTGGCCTCTTGCCCGTCCCGCATCGCGGCCCCCGGCGCTTTTCGCCGCAGGTCTTGCACCAGCCGGTTCAATTCGCCCGTGCTCACGCGGAACCCCGAGGCCTCGGCCACGCGATCCACATACTCGAACGTGGTGAATAATCGCTGGCGCGTAATGTTGGAGACGGTGAGGAAAGGGACGTCCTTTAGGTAGGGCGCTTTGTAGTCCAGCTCTTCTTTCAGCTCCTTAAAACGCGTTTCCTTATCTTCAACGAGATCCCACTTCGTCCACACGAGGATGTGCGCCCGGCCCTGTTCTTGTATGTAGCCGAGAATGCGCTTGTCTTGTTCGGTGATGCCCTCCGTGGCGTCCATCATCAACAGACAGACATCGGCCCGGCGCACCGCCCGCAGCGACCGGCTCACACTGAACCGTTCGACGTCTTGGCGAATGCCCGCCTTGCGCCGCAGCCCCGCTGTGTCGATGAGAAGATAATCCTTGCCCTTCCAATGAAACTCCACGTCGATGGCGTCGCGGGTCGTGCCGGGCACCTCGGTAACGATGGTGCGCTCCTCATTCAAAATGGCGTTGATGAAGCTCGACTTGCCAGTGTTGGGCTTCCCCAGGATGGCGACGCGGGTCCGGCCCGGAAGTTCATCCTCTTCCTCCGCCTCTTCCGCGGGCGTTTGCGGGGCGTCGGGCAAATGCGTCAGCACGGCGTCCATTAAGTCTCCAACGCCGGTCCCATGCGTGGAGGATACGGGAAAAGGCTCCCCCAGCCCAAGGCTGTAAAACTCGACGGCGTGCATTTCCAAATTAGGGTTGTCGAGTTTGTTGGCGGCCAGCACCACGGGCTTGCCCAAGCGCAGAAGATAATCCCGGATCTCTTCGTCGGTCCGCGTTATTTCGCCTTGGGCATCCACGACAAACAGAATCACGTCGGCCTCCTCCAGCGCCGCCTGGACCTGGTCCTGGATCTTCCGGGTGATGGGATCCACGGGATCTTCCACCACCCCGCCCGTATCCACAAGGCCAAACGTGCGATTCTCCCACACCGCCACCCCATACGTGCGATCGCGGGTGATGCCCTCTTCCCCATGCACGATGGCGCGCTGCTTGCCAATCAAGCGGTTGAACAAGGTGGATTTGCCCACGTTGGGCCGTCCGCAGACGGCCACAAGGGGCAGCTTTTTCTTTCGAGCAGTCACGGTTTTGAATGGTTCCTAACAGCGTCTAAATCAATTGCCAACAGGCGGGAGGACCGAACACCCCAGAGTATACGCTGAATCCTGGGTGACAGTCACGCTTCGAGCGGGGCGATCAGCGCGAACATCCCGTCACGGCCTCCGAATCTCCCACTCCGGCGGGCCATGAAGAAGATACTCGGGCAGCGGTCGATTGCGGGGAATGATGCGCACGCGGAAGCGGTCCTCTTCGGCCTCTCTCAGCGTCACGTAGGCTTCGGGGTACTCGACGGTAGTCCCCTCGCGGCTCCAAGCGTACGGCCACGGCACAACGTCAATGGGACGCTTGCCCCGCACCTCCAACATGGCGTAGTGCGGCGCCCACTCCACAATCTCAATGTCCATGACGCCGGGGCGGTCGTAATGCAGCGGAAACATGGCCACGTGGGGAACCGGCCGGCTGAAGGGCGTATCATGCGACAGGGCCTCGGATAGCATCATCGGCGCGCCAAGATAGTACTGGTAATCAGGGGCCAGGGCGAACGGCGTATTCGGATGCGCCTCTTCGTGGGCTTGCGCGGCCGCCTGCGCTTCTTGCACCGCTTGGCCCGCATGATGCCACGCCAGATTCACGCGAATCTGAAGCACAAAGAAGATGATGGCCAACACCGTGGTGGCCCAGACCACGACGGACCGCCATTTGGGATGATCCATAATGCGATGACACAATGCCACAAAGGCCAGACAGAACAAGGCGCTCGCCAAGAGGAGCTGTCCTCCGCCCGTCATGTGCACGGGATCCACTTCGGGGCCGCCATGGTAGACCCGCAAGGCCACCATCCCCAGAAGCCCAAAGAGCAGGGCGGGCCGCCGCGCCTTGCGGTAAATCAACGCCGCGCATACGAACACGGCGCCCCCCGCCGCCCAGCTAAGGGCGGGAACCTCGTGCAGGATGCGGGCGGTCTCGGGAAGAAGACCAATAGGGTAAAACACGAAATAGAGCGGCGTGAGCATGACGCCCAAGTCATACGGTTGACCGGCCAGGGCGTCGAAATGGGTGGCGGCGGCCAGGATCGTGATAAGGACAAACGGAACTAAACGTAGAGGGGCGCGTCTTTCCTCCGGCGTGATGAGCCATTCGTACAGGGCGATAACCAGCACAAGGGCCAGATTGACCTTGAACGGGACCACGGCGATGAAGAACGCCATGACGCTTATGGTGATCCGCCGGCGCGCGGGGAAATGAATGTGGGCCGCATAGAACGCGAGGCTCATCAGCGCGAAAAACGCCGGAAGCAAGTCAACCATCCCCGTGATGTTCAGCACCGCTTCGGTATGCACCGGATTGGCCATGAACAACGCCGCCGCCAGAACGCCAAGCCAGATGGGCCCCCGCACCGTGAGATTCACGAAGCTGTACGTGGCGAGCATGCAGCCATAAAGCAAGAACAGATTGACAAGGATGTACCCCATCGTCCACGTCCCAAAGAGGTCCATCTGCTGCGCAAAGACGGGCGCGACCACGCGCGGCAGTGTCCCGGCGATGTCCGCCATCACGGCGTAATCCCGGCCCAGCGGATAAACCCACAACCCCCAAACAAACACGAGGAGCAAGTACACCAACATGCTGACGGCGTCGTATCCCACCTTGTAAGTGCGCCGCAGCCGCACAAGAATCGGTTCTTGGGTATTCTCAGAAGGATTGCTCATGGAGGCAAAGTCTACTGGCGGCGCGCCCAAAGTTCAATCCGGCGGTATGAACATCAAAACACCGGCCCCGGACACCCGTCCAAGAGACGCATGCCGGGGCCGTTTGGCGGTTCGCCTAGTCAGGCTTCGTTAAGCCGTGTGGCTCATCGTACTGTAGTGGACATTGATGCTCTCAATTTGTTCACTCGTTCTTCCTTCAATTGGCGTAAACGCGCGAGCGCATCCGAGAACAGGTAGCCGCCAACACGCCCGCCATTACCAAAAGCATCAGCCATGCCGGCGCGGCCGGCGCGAACGACTCAGCCGCCGACTCGACCTGAAGATAAACGAACCATCCCGGAGCGCTCGTCTCGCTGGCGCCGGGACTCTGGGAATAGACTTCGCCCGCCGGGACCGATCCGGTGGCTACATACTCGATGTTAACATCGAACCCGGCATCTTCGAGGATCGTGGCGGCCTCTTCCCAGTGTAGGCCGGCAAGATCGGGGATTTCCTCGCTCATCCATTCAGCGCCCACGATTTCGCCATCGTTGTCCCCGGCGAGATCGTTCGCCGTCTCCCCCTCCCCTTCGTCCAACGGCCAGTAGCCTACGAGACCATCTTCATCGCCCGATAACCTCTGATGCATGTCCGCCAAAGCCTCGGTTTGCTCTCGTACTTTATGCCACAAACGCACATCAAACACCATGCCTTCAACAGGATAGTCGCTCGGGTGCGACGGTATATAAAGGGGTCCGGTGGGATTGGTCTCGCCCATCTCCGGCGTTACGGAGGCTTCATGCCATGTATTGTCTTCCGCAACATAGACTCGCAGCGTCTGCGACCCAGCATCTCGGTCCACAACAGCTTGACAGAACACCCACGTCCCCGTGACGTCCGCAATGTACGCATCTGCGTTGGTATCGGTGCGGCTGCCGTCACTGTTGATTACGAAATTCCATCCACTGCCTACGTTGTGCCCCACATAGACCCTGTCTCCGCCCGGCCATTCCACGGGCAGATTCCAGCCGCCAGCGGCGTCACTGATATTGGCCCAAAACTCGAACGTAAAGCTGCTTTCGCCTGGCGCCATGTCGCTGGGATCCCTTACTTCCACGTACCCGTTTGACCCATCAAACTCTACCGCCGCGCTTCGCGGATCGGGCACATCGGGCGGCTCCGGCAGGGGCTCGGACTCCGACGTGCCGGGTAAACCGGTCACGCCGAGGATTCCTCCATCATCAGCGGCGCCAATGGCGGGCGAACCGTCTTGTAGACGGAAGTCGCCACCCGCCGCATCTGCAAACAGCGGATCCTCCACGAGGTTATCCGAGCCTTC
Organism: Candidatus Hydrogenedentota bacterium; assembly: GCA_046540175.1. Classification (GTDB taxonomy): domain Bacteria; phylum Hydrogenedentota; class Hydrogenedentia; order Hydrogenedentales; family SLHB01; genus SKRY01. The sequence continues at coordinate 230 of JBKHFO010000101.1, read as the reverse complement.
GCCCGCAAGGTCGTTGTCGTCCCAGCCGCTATTGTCGTAGAATAGGTTGTTAGACAAGGTGTAGGCATGATTACCGACGAATCCATCCCTCAGATCATTGTTAACGAAGATGTTGTTGATGTATTCGCCGTCCGCGGTTGTGATATCCCGGTCTTCGCCAAACAAGTAATCGGCCTCGTTGTTGTAAAAGATGTTGTTCCGGGCCGTTATCGAACCCTGGTCATCCTCTC
>JBKHFO010000100.1:0-11808 GCA_046540175.1 Candidatus Hydrogenedentota bacterium | reverse complement strand
AGAAGTTCTGACTTGGACACCGTGTTCTCTGCTACCATGGTTATTTTGCAGCTAGTCATTCGCAGTACATCCCGTGTCTATATGCCGTATGGCCGGCGTGATAGCCTTCGTCGTTCCGATGCTCCAGCTCCTATTCTATGATATTCCCGTTACGAACGGGCCGCATGGGGGAGACGATATACGCTTGCCTCAACGTGTTCCCAGAGCGCTCGGATGTCATCGGCGCATCCGTCGTCCGAGTGTTCCACAACGGTTTGCGCGTTAATCAATGCCTCCGTTACCCTGCGGTCATAACGTACGCGCCCGGCCAGAGCCAAGCCTTGTGAGACCGCCATCTGTTCGATTTCGCGGGTCACGTCCGGGTTCAGATCCCATTTGTTTACGCAAACCAGCGCAGGGAGCCGGAAATGCGCTGCTAGGCCCGCAATCCGTTCCAGGTCGTGTTTTCCACTAAGCGTCGGCTCCGTCACAATCAGCACCGCATCAGCGCCGGTTATGGACGCGATGACGGGACAACCGATACCCGGGGAGCCGTCGATAAGTATTAAACCGCGGTCAACCGCGTTTGCGGTCTTCTTGGCCTGCTCACGAATCAAACTGACGAGTTTTCCTGAATTCTCCTCCGCCACGCCGAGCTTCGCATGCACCATTGGACCGAAACGGGTATCGGAAACAAACCATTCGCCGTTCACCGCCGGCTCGAATTCGATGGCCTCAGCCGGGCAGGACCAGACGCAGACACCACATCCTTCGCACGCGAGGGGATCCACGCGAAAGGTCGTGTCCACGAGTTTGTTGGGTGGACCGTCTTGGTGGATCGCGGAAAACTGACAAACATCTTGGCACACGCCACATGCATTGCATTGTTCGCTATCGATTCGCGCGCGTTTGCCCCCAGAAAAGTACGCTCGCCGTTGGATCTCTGGCTGCAAAAGCAGATGCAAATCCGCTGCATCCACATCACAGTCGGCCAGCACCGCGTTTTCAGTCAACGAGGCGAATGAGGCCAGGATGGACGTCTTCCCCGTTCCGCCTTTCCCGCTAATCACAACCAGTTCTTTTGCCTCATGTGAGCGGCCGCTTCCGCTTTCTTCTTCTTTTTGTTGAATGCGCGCCGAGTCCGGAGCATTTTGCAGCGGTTGAGCCGGCGTATAGCTGAAACGAGAGGGGCTCAGCGGCTTTCCTATTAGGTTTTGTGTCTCTATCTCCTTCCATAACCGAGTGAACAACCCTTTGTATTCAGGAATAGCCTCAACGAGTATTTCGCCGCGTGAATAGGCTTCCGCCACGCGGTAGTCGTCGGGAATAGCCCCCAAAACCGTGATGCCTTCCTTTGCACAATAGACCTCAATATCCTGCCTACCAATATACGCCCTGTTTATAACTACGCCAAAGGGGAGCCCAAGCGCCCGGACCATTTCAACGGCCAGTTTCAAATCGTTCAGTCCAAACGGGGTGGGTTCAGTAACCAATAAGACGAAATCGGCGTCGCGAACGGTCTCTATGACCGGACAAGAGGTCCCCGGCGGGGAGTCCAGAATTACGAGGTCCGTCTCCGGCGCCGATTCTTTTGCAGCGGATATTGCCGGTGGACTCATCGCTTCCCCAACATTGAGCATCCCTTGTACAAAATAAACGCCCTCTGCATTTCCCTCTTCGATCCAGCCCGTTTGGCGGAACGACTCGGTAATGGCATTCTTGGGACAGACCAGCTGACATCCCCGGCAACCATGACAAAGTTCAGGAAAGACTACCGCCTTTCTATTCACGACAGCGATTGCTCCATACTCGCAGACCCGAGCGCACAACCCACATCCATTACAGGTCTCAGTATCCACCTCAGGCACAGGAACGTTCACCGGCTGTCTATGTTCTATGTGCGGCTTTAGAAAGATCGCGCTGTTGGGCTCCTCCACGTCACAGTCGATATACCCTATGCTCTTTGACCCTTCGCGGGCAACCCACGCCAAGTTAGTGGCGACTGTTGTCTTTCCCGTACCGCCTTTTCCACTTGCTACGGCGATTTGCATTGTGTTCGTTCTTTCCTCTCGTGTTCACGCTGTGAGACACGCCCAACTACTGCCGGTTAGCATCCTCGCGAACCGTCTTCCTTTGCTCCCGGGCCCGGCCCTGCCTGCGGAGCCGCCAGTCCGATTTGGATACTCCGAAGTCTTCATCGCGTTCGCACTGATGTCTTCTTTTCCGCCGCCGTTGGTGACGGGATCCGCGCTTATCCCCTCCGCGTTGCCCCCACTTGGCCCCGCAGCCTCGCCCCTGGCCCCGGCTTCGCGGCCCCCGGCCAGCCTCGGCCCCGGCGCCCGCGCCAGGCTCCTCACGCGCTTTCGTTGAGTCAGGGGTTTCATGGCCGCCGGTTTGGCGGTCTGAACCTTGAAACCAGGCAATAGCGTCCCGAACAGAGCCCGAGCATCCAGTGATGACGTCAATCCCCGCAGCCGTCAGAGCGCGTTGCGCATTCGGGCCGCACTCGCCGGTCAAAACATGCTCAATGCCGCGATCAGCCACCGTTTGGGCCAGCTTAACGCCCGCGCCGCCGCCCTTGAAGGCGTAAGGATTCTCCAAAGCTTCATAGTCAAGGGTCTCCGGATTTGCCTCGATCAAGTAAGGGCATCGTCCGAAACGGGGGTCAATGCTCGCGTCAAGATTCGGTTGTGTTGCGGTTATAGCTATCTTCATGGGTATCTCCTCGTTCTGCCGCGAAATCAATGCGCCGCGGCCGAATCCTGTTGGAATCAAGGCGACCGGCGGGATTGTCTCCGTCCCTTTCGCCTCCGTCTGCCGATTCCATTGCAACCCGGCATGAGAAATCTTTCCTGTGGCAGGTGACCGGCCAAATAGGCCTCGATCACCTCGTCAACGTCGCCGCAAATTTGCGCAATAATCTCGATCCCTGCTGACTCCAGGGCCCGTTCCAGAGGCCAGGAGACTGCGCCGCATATTACGACATCCACGTCCGATTCTTTGATGCGTTTCGCGCGCAACAAAGGGGTGCTTTCCGTTATCGGCATGCGCTGACGGCTGGCCTCCTTCCCCTCCGCCACTTCCACCAGCACTAGATGACCGGCGAAGTCGAGCACGGGGGAGAGCCGGCCTTCCCAATATGGAATCGCGAGCCTCATAATACTAAGGACGTAGCAATTCCCGTGCCACACTGTTCCGATGGTCTGTACCATGTTTCAGCTGCCCGAAAGCGCTAGGGCGAGGCTTGACAAGTCTTGCTAAATGCAATTAAAGTAAGGGAAGAATATGGCAAAGTGCAATCCTACCGCTTGAAGATACCCACGGAGGTCTTATGCCCGGCGAGAACGTAAGCAGCCAACGAGAAGCCGCAATCTTGGATTCCCTAAATGAAGGCGTTTTCACCGTTGATATGGACTGGCGCATCACAGCGCTCAATGCCGCGGCCGAACGAATCACCCGCATCAGCCGTAGCGCGGCGATAGGAAGCCGTTGTTACGATGTATTTCGGGCGAGCATCTGTGAAAACAACTGCGCCCTTCGACGCACGCTGTCTAGTGGCGGCCCCGTGGTCAACGCGACCGCGCACATAATCAACCAGGAAGGCGAGCGTATTCCGATTCGCATTTCCACCGCCTTATTAAAGGATCAGGAAGGTACTATCATTGGAGGAGTGGAGACGTTTCAGGACTTGAGGCAGGTCGAACAGTTGCGTAAGGAACTGCGCGCGCGATACAGTTTCGAGGACATGGTGGGGCGCAGTTCTTCCATGACCCGTTTGTTTGAACTTGTGCCCCTCGTAGCCGACAGCGACAGCACGGCGCTAATCGAAGGACCGACCGGCACAGGCAAGGAGTTGTTTGCCCGGGCCATTCACAATCTCTCGGCCCGGGGCAAGAAACCTTTTGTGGCCATCAACTGCGCGGCGCTGCCAGACACCCTGCTCGAAAGCGAGTTGTTCGGGCACAAAGCGGGCGCCTTCACGGACGCCAAACGAGACAAGCCGGGCCGTTTCGCCCAGGCGAATGGCGGGACTATCTTCTTGGATGAAATCGGCGACATCTCGCCGGCCATGCAGGTTCGCTTGCTTCGCGTGCTTCAAGAGCGGGTGGTCGAGCCGTTGGGCGGGGTCAAGCCGGTCCCCGTTGACGTCCGGGTAATCGCCGCCACGAACAAAAACCTGGCTGAAGAGGTGCGCGCAGGCCGTTTTCGCGATGACCTGTACTATCGGATACGGGTGGTTCGTATGGAGATTCCCCCGCTGAAGGAGCGGCGTGAGGACATCCCGCTCTTGGTAGACTATCTGATCGAGAAGTTCAACCGTCTGCAAGGCAGGGATATTGCCGGTGTATCCGAGCACGTAATGGCCCAATTAATGGAGCATGACTATCCAGGCAATGTCCGCGAACTCGAAAACATCATTGAACAAAGCTTCGTACTGTGCCAAGGCGGGATCATCGAATTGAGACATTTGCCGCCGGAACTGCGCCCGGCCTCCCATAAACAAATCGAAACCAGTCAACCCTTGAGTTTGGAGGGGATAGAGAAACTTTTCATTGCCGAGGCCCTTCAACGCAATGGGGGAAATCGTAAACGGACGGCGGAAGAGCTTGGCATCGATGCGAGCACCCTGTACAGGAAAATCAAGTCGTTGGACATTGACGCCCCGAAAACGGACGGGCGCACAACCCGGCCCCGATAGATGTGCATTTTGCATTGTTCGCGGCGCTGCGGGGAGCCCACACCCATTCGCCTGACCCCGAAGACCCGTAAACATCCTGCCTACACGCGCTCCGGGTGCGCATGCCAACGTGTGCATGGAGTGGCGCCAATATTGCTGCAATGCCCTGGAGCCCTTTTCCTCGGGATGGTATTCTGCCTGGGGTTTGCGGAGGCGTGAATACGGCGCCGCCGCCCGGCAGTGAAGACAGGAGACGGTATATCGTGAAAACTAATCTGGAATGCATCCCTTGCCTTATCCAGCAGGCGCTGAAAGGAGCGCAACTCGCCAGCAGCGACGAGGCCCTCCATGAACAGATCGTGCGCACGCTGCTCAGGGAAGCCGCGGAGATGGACCTTTCCCAATCGCCACCCGCGCTTGCGCAGAAGTTTCATCGGCGGATCCGGGAGTTGAGCGGCGTCACAGACCCCTATTGGGAGGCCAAAAGGCGCTACAACGAGCTGGCGGCCCGAATACTCCCGGACTTTACCGCCGAGGTCGAGAAATCCGCCGACCCCTTCTTTAGAGCGCTGCGTCTAGCCATCGCAGGAAATGTGATTGATCTAGGCGTTAAGAGCGGTATTTCCGAGGAGAATGTTGAACCGGCGCTACGCAACGTTTTGAATGAACCTTTTCACGGCGATGTTGAGCGTCTGCGCAACGCGGCGCAGCAGGCCGGCAGTATTCTGTACATAGCGGATAACGCGGGGGAAATCGTCCTCGACCGTCTGTTGATCGAGCGCCTCCCGTTTGACCGCCTGACCCTTTCGGTTCGGGGAAGGCCTGTTCTAAATGACGCCACGCGCACCGACGCCGAGACCGCCGGGCTGACAGAACTCGTGGAGGTTATCGACACCGGCTCCGATGCCCCTGGCGCCATTCTCGCGGATTGCAGCGCGCATTTTCGCCGCCATTTCCAGCAGGCCGATCTCATCATCGCCAAAGGGCAAGGCAACTACGAGACCCTTAGCAATGAAGACGCCAATATCTACTTCCTCTTCAAAGTTAAGTGTCCAGTCGTCTCGGCGGACGCCGGCTTTCCCATGGGAACTCACGCGTTAGTCCACAATCACCGCAAACCACAGCTTTCGTGAGAGGAATGCTGCCCCATGATTGAGAGTATTAAGCTTTGTATAAACCACTCCACCAAGGTTCGTAAGCTTGGAGTGGATAATGCCCAACTAGACTTCAAGCCTGGATACAATGTCCTAATTGGTCCTAACGGTTCAGGAAAATCCACCATTTTACGGGCTATCTCCTCGTGCCCCTCGTGTAGAATCAAGAAGACAGATCCAAACGAGCAGGTGAAGTACATTACGACCGAAATGCTCAATCCCGCTCATGGCGTAACCTTCTCCTCTCGCGAACAGATGCTGCTAGGAATTCGCGCCCTATTTAAATCACATGGACAAAGCGTGTTAGACAGCTTTGACCATCAATGGCACAAAGACGAGACCATTATACTTATAGATAGCCCAGAAACGGGTCAGGATTATGATAATAGCCGATTCATACATCAGGGTTTGCTTAAGATGGCGGAGAACTATCAAGTCCTCATCGCCACGAATAGTCTAGTGTTTATGCAAAACGCCCATGTGATCGATTTAGGCGAAGACTATCTTCAGCAACTCGTCCAGTACACAGGGAATCTAGCCAAGGAATGTGGATTTTCCTGCAAGGAAGCCTCCGAAGTTCAATGAGAGATATTTTCCTTGCCATTATTTTCGTAAGGTTTACCCCAACGTATAGAGAGGACACACAACAATGCTCATCGCCGTTCCAACCATCAACCAAGAGATTTGCCTTCACTTTGGACACTGCGATCAATTCGCGCTCGTGGAAGTCGACGAAGCTACTTCCTCGATTGTCCAAATTACGTACGAGACTCCGCCCCCTCATGAGCCAGGCGTCTTGCCTCGCTGGCTACACGAAAAGGGCGCGAATGTTATTCTCGCAGGCGGGTTAGGACAGCGAGCCCAGAAACTCTTCGCCGAACAAGGCATTGAAGTCGTCGTCGGAGTTTCCAGTGGCGCGCCGGAGGAAATCGTACGCGATTATGTAAACCGCTCTCTCGTAACTAGCCAGAACCCTTGCGATCACTGAGGCTGCATGATGCTTCTCCTTTTTTTGGTGTCCGCACCGGCGGCGTCCCCGAACAGCGCAGGTGTGGCTCTCCGGCTCACGCATCGCCTGAAAACTCTTGAATGTCCCGTACAACTGATGGATAATCACGGGAACGGGCGCCACGCTCTTAAACCGCCGCGGTCATATTAAAGTAAAGGAGAAGAACGATGCTGAACTATCAAGCCGCCCTTTTGTGTCCGCTCGCAATCTTTGCTCTGTGTGTTCCTTCAACGTTCGCGTCAACGTCCTACTATGTGGATTTCGCGGAAGGCGACAACACAGCCGGGGGAAGTTCGCCCCAAACCGCGTGGAAGCATGCGCCCGGCGATCCCAACGCCACGGGCAATCCCGCCGATGTGGACCTAGAGCCGGGCGACATGATCGTGTTTAAGGGCGGCGTGGCCTACCACGGCTCCATCACGCTGGAAGCCTCCGGCGAGCCGGACAACCCCATCGTCGTCGATGGCAATACCGATGGCGCCTTCGGAGAGGGACCGGCCATACTCGACGGCGGCCGGGTAATCACAGGCTGGCGGCGTTGCGCGTCGGCCCAGCAAGCCCAGGGCAACCCCCGTTGGGAGGATATCTTCCATGCGGACGTCGATGTGGACATTTCGAGCAACATGGAGCACGGCGAGTTCGTGGGCCATCGCAAGGCGCCCCGCGACAAACAGGCGCCGTGGCAGCGCATCATCCTAACGGACGGCGACGAAGGGCTGCTGCCCATTTCCCAGTCGCCGAAGCCTTCGGACCCGTTCTATCCCGACCTGCCCGGGGATTTCCATGAGTCGTCCCATGCGCTGGCTGATTCGTATCCCCATGAACTCTATTATGAAGAGGGAACGATAGGGAATCCCAGCCTTCCGCTGATTGGTATTACATCCAGCGAACAAAGCGCTCCGGTGGTCGAGCCGATGGACGGAGGCGCCGTGACGTTCGAACTCGCGGAGCGGACGGAAATTGCCGAGTTCGGCCTGGTCGAGTATTTCGATGAAGACTCCGAGAGAGCGCTGCAGGAGATCGCTTTCCTGGCGGACGGCGAAGAGATACTCACGGTCTCGCCGGCGAACGAAACCGGCGAGATGCAGCGGTTTGAGCTTCCGGAACCGATGCAGGCGGAAACCCTGACATTCAGGCTGGTTCACCCCGAGTCCGAGGCGGGATGGACGCGCGTCGATCAGTTCGCCGCCTTCACCGCTGACGGGGAAAACGTTCTGGAGCACGAACTATCCACCACCCTCACCGATGAGCAGAACTTCACCGCCGAAGACCCCAACTACTACGACGGCAAGTTCATCGGCGTTCATGGCGGCAACAACCATGTCTACTTCGCGGCCGTGCAGGAGTACGACCCGGATGATCACCGGCTCACCCTCCCCCACTTCGAGCCGAGCACCTACGACGAGACGCGGTACGCGTTCTACAACTCCGTCCGGCTCATCGAGCAACCGGGTGAGTGGGCGATAGAATCGCTGGGCGACGGGCGTTCGCGCATCTACCTGTTGCCCGAGCGGCTTGAAAACGGGCAGCCCAGTGACATCGGGTTCCCCGAATTCGCCACGGGCATATCGATAGAGGACGGCGCATCGCACGTTGAAGTGCAGGGCTTTCTCATCCAGCGCTATTCCGGCGGCTCCGGCGGCGTCACGGTGGCCCGTAACAATCCGCGGTCCGAGGGTATTCGAGTTGCCGATTGCGAAATCCGCTTCCTAAGCGGAAATGCGGGTATAAGCCTAAACTATTGTGACGATATCGTCGTGGAGAACTGCCACATTCATCATTGTCCCGGCTGGACGCCCGGCGTGTTCTTGAGCCGGGTTAATGACTACACGGTGCGCGACTGTAACCTAGACAAAAACTCAGGCAGCGGTATTCGGCATTACGAATGCAAGAACGGCGTCATCGCGGATAACGCCATCCTGAATCACTTCGGCATGCATGCAAGCTCCATCAACGTGTACGAGGGCTGCGAGGACCTCGTGCTGGAACGCAATTACATACACAACACCACGGCGATCAACCGCAGTGCCGAGAACATCGTTTTCCGGAACAACGTTATCGACGGTCTCGGCCGGGCATCGGTGGGGATTGGGATATGGACATCGGGCAGCGTGGGCGGCCGCGACATCAACGATCTCCATTTCCTAAACAACACGTTCGTCAATACCAACCCCGACATCGAGTGGTCAACCGGGATACTTGGGCAGCAAAGCGGCAGTCCCAGCTCTCCCGAGGGATTGGTTATCAAGAATAATATACTGGATGGTCTTGCGGAAGACTTGCCCGGCGAGATCGAAAACAACATCTACACCCGCGAGGTTGCCGAGCGTTTCATGGGCGAAGGCTGCCAGGTCATCACGGACATGGACGAGCTTTTCGTCGATCCGGAGAAGGGCGATTTCCGGCGCCAAGAGGGAGGGCCGGCCATGGATGTGGGGGCCGACATTCCGCCGGCCCGGCCCCGCTAAAATGAGCCAGTGGCGATGGTGGAATCTCCACAGCGAACAAGCAAATTCGCCGATGAAGAAGAAGCGGCATTCAGTTCAGCGACTTGCAGCAGTCCCTTGGCCGAGGATGAATCTTGCCGAGAATCACTGGACAGTGCTCGAAATACTCGATATTGTAATCGGTTACGGCAAGAAGGCGGACCTCTTCTTGACTTCTGCAAGTCGCTCAGTTGAGCGGAGCGGGACGGTAGAACGATACAGGATCAACGACGCCCGCAGCGGGGCGTGTCGTTGGCGTGTAGCCGCGGGTTATGCAAACAGCCTTTGCACGATGATCGGGCATTACCGTGCAAGTTCGTAGTCGAGGCCGGTGATGTGGCCTCGCCAATACGGTTGCTCACCTTCCGGCAGCAACCACGCCACCTCGCCGTCGACCGGCGCCAGCATCCCGTCCTGTTCCTTATAGTTCCAGAATCGCCCGCGCCACGGAGCCGGTACGATTTGCCCACCCACCATCCGGCCGCGCGCCTCCGCTCGCACTGTGTCGATAAGCCCCTGGTGATCGAACGAGAACAACATCGTGACGCTCGCGCCGCCGTCGGTCAGCGTGCCGTAAGCCGATCGGTCATCCACGGCTTCCCACGCCACGCCCTGACTCGGCAGTAAAGCTGTCGGGCGCCAGACCGCCTCAGCAAGGCAGCGCATCAACTCGGCCTCCGCCAGTTCGTCCTCGCCCCGCTGATCCGCTACCGAGACGAGGCCGAGCAGGGAGGCTTGCAGGATGCCCTCCCCCGCGATGTATGCATCGTGGACTCGGGCAGGCAAGCCAGGCAGCACGGCAACATTACCGTTCCAGACGAAGCCAGGCCGCTGGGACACCACCCACTGTTCCGATGTAAAGGGCTTCCACTGCGCTGCCGTATCGCCCATGTTGAAGGTCCCGCCGTGCCGCACTGTCACTCCTGATATGACCGGCTGCCCGTCCTTGAGCACCGTTCGGAAGTATCGCTGCACGGGGATAGGCAAACCTTCGAGTTCGCCAAAGTCGACCGTCTGCTGCCGGATTGGAGAGCGCGCCGCATCAAGCCGTGCTCGAAGCGCTTGGGTATTCGCCCTCCATCGCGCGGCGCCGTAGGCGAATGCTGCCGCGTAAATGCCCGCGAGTGCGAGCACGGCGATGACGAGAATCCCTGGCCACATGTTCTGTTCGACCGGCTCCAAGTTGTCTTGACTGCATAACGACAAGGTCACCCGCGGTGTGCCGTCTTCAACCGCGGCAGTGCATCGGCAGGCGGACCCGCTGGTTATCGCAATCTCATTTGCCGAGGCGCTTCCGAACTTTCATATGACGACGCGCCTACTTCTGTGACGGCAGCTTTGAATCCCCAATCGCCGGGTAAGGTGGCGTGGCGGGTGGATACATCCCCCGCTCCTTCGAGCCATCCCCTTTCCGAGGGCGAATTGGTCCGCTCATCCGCTAGGTGAACAACGGCTCCCCCCCATGTGGCCGCTAAGCATGAAGAACATCCCCCTGGAAGGAGGATGTTGTTCCCTGGAGCAGCGTCCTGACCCGGCGATTGGGGTTGAATCGTTCCTCTTGTACACGGGTCCCTCTTCACCCGCCTGCGCCCGTCTTCGTTGTGCGCAAAGGCAACATATCAAGACAAACAAAAGGAGTCAAATGCTTCCAGGTCTCGACTTTGATTCCTATCGGGTCAGACCCTTGGCCCCGTCCTTTCTGTCTGCAACACGAAATGGACCAGGCAAAGCGCAGGCGCCGGACCTTGGGCCCGGGAACCGTGTCCGCGAATTACGCCGCATCAATCCATAGGGGCATGGCCTATTTGGCGTTGGCGAATCGGTGCGGATCCCGGAAGTCGCTTTCCACTTTGTTGTCCGGGATGCGAGGACAGGACTTGAATTCGGGTACGGGAATGAAAAGGTGAACCGGATTGTTTAGATGATAAATTTTGGTAAGAATCTGGACTAAGCTTAAACATATAATTCTACGATGTTAGACTAGATATGGAGTGGGGGCCGGGAGGCTGTCCGCGACAAGGGAGTGAGGAAGATGAAAGCTACGCATATCGGGTCGATCGGGGTAGTGGTGCTGGCGGGCCTTTTCGTTTGTGGAAACGCCGCGGCGGAGTTGAACGACGTCAATTGGACGGGAGAAGGCGATGGCGTGACTTGGCATGATCCCGCCAATTGGAGCAGCGCCCCGGATCTGCCGGGCGAGAGTGACCGCGCGGTGGTGGAGCTGGAACCTGAGGGCGTCATCGAACACAGTAGTGGCGATACCCTTATTGGCGCGCTGGACCTCACGGGGGATATGGACCTCTCCGGGGGACAGCTTTCCGTGGTCGAGAGCGGGACGATTGACGGCATGCTGACCCTGGATGGCGGCGAACTCACGGGGGGACCGTGGGATGTCGAGGACCATCTGGCTGCAACCAGCAACTCCGGCAACGTGTTGGACGGGGTGGAGATCAACGGGGATCTGCATCTTGACGAACGGGGGGCGCATGTTCGGGTGGAGAA
>JBKHFO010000099.1:0-11875 GCA_046540175.1 Candidatus Hydrogenedentota bacterium | reverse complement strand
TGGCTGGAAAGAAGGAGTGGTTTTGGAAGGGAACCCGTTGATAGCAACAAAGGGCTGCCGCAGAGGGAGGACGAAAAAAAACCCCCAGCCGTTTAGCGCGGCCGAGGGGTGTTGAACGAAATGAAACGAATGGGGCGGGTGGGGCCGGGAGAGTCGTTGCCCACCCATTCTTGACTGTTGTGGTTCGCCTTCCCTTTATTCAGGATCCTCCGCCCAGAGGGCAAACGCGTCCGCCGAATCGGGTATGTCTTCGGGCATCGTTCGGGGCCCCGCCCGCTCCCGGAAGCCGGCCACGGTATCGGGATCGAATTCGGCGCGCGTGGGCGCGTCATTGTTAACGAGTTCGATGTTCTCCTCGGGCGTCGCATTGTAGCGGACCATGGGCGTGTCCTCGTCGGCGATGACCAGGAGGTTGTTTCGCACAAGGTTCTCCTCCGCCCGGTGGAAGCGCAGGGGCGAACGGTCCACGTTGTAGATGACGTTGTCCTCAATGGTGAGGTCCATCGTGCCTTCATCCAGAAACATGCCGTTGCTCTCCGCGCGGCCCAGGTTGAGGGGGACGTCGTGGATGAGGTTGTCGCGGAGCGTGGCTCCGGGTTGGTAGCCGAGGGAGTAGACGCCGCCGCCATCCGAAAGCACTTGCATGACGTGATGGATGTGATTGGCTTCGACGAGCGTCCCCTCGCAGGGCGTCGGCTGGGAATTCCACATCCAGCCCACTGACACGCCCGTATACGGTGTTTGACGGACCAGATTATGCCGCACTTCCGTGTCCGCCGCCATGCCCACCCACACGCCGATGCCGCTGAAGTCGATGCGGCCCGTTCGTTGCAGCACGCTGTCCTTGATGCGATTGGCTTGGCCGGCTTGCTCGGGGGCGGCTTGCGTCCACGAGGCTCCATTGACCTGGCGCGCGCGGGTTTCGCCGATATTGACGGCATTGCCGCCGACATCGTCCACAACGAGGCCGCTGATCGTGTTGTGGGAGCATTCCCGCCTCAGCCACAGCCCGGAGTGGCCCACGTTGCGGATGCTTCCGCCGGTGATCGTGTTGTGTTCCGCGAAATCGAAGGTGATCGCGGCGGACATCATGGCGCGGCCCGGATGATCCTCTTCATAGCGGTCCTCGTGGATGGTCGCCTGGCCGCCCGCGTAGCCCCCGGCGGGTAGGTCCCATGCGCTATGGGCGAAGTGGATGTCCTTGAAGGTTAGTCCCCGGATGGGATCATCCTCCGCGCCCCGCGCGTTTAGGAGGCCCTTGGAGACCGGGGCCGTCACCTCGGCTTCGTCCATGGTTTCCCCTGACTTGGGCCAATAGGTGAGTTCGCCCGTGGCTTCGTCCAGATGCCATTCGCCCGGGGTATCGAGCAGGGCGCGGTGATTCTCGATGTAATAGCGGGGGTTGGATTCAAAATGGTCGATGCGATAGTGGCCGGCCTGTTGGCCGATGGGATGGACTACGTAGAGCCGGTTTTCCTCGTGATCAATCCGCTCCACCGGCACGCGCGTGATGGACCAGTCATGGAAGAAGACCAGTTCAAGCCCTGTGTCCGCCAGGTCGCCCGCCATCTCTTCTGGGATGTCGCCGTCGTGAAACGTGAAGTTGGTGCGGCGGTCCTCGCCCGCCTCCACGATGCGGGAGAACCCTTTGCCGGGAAAGCGGGCGCGATAGCGGCGCTCGCCGTTGACGAACAACTCATGGAACGTCCATTCGCCGTCGCGCACCGCCTCGACGACCGTGGAGTACGTCCCGTCGCCGTTGGCTTCCCAGCCGCCGATGGCGCGCCCGCCGCTAATAAGGGGCTTCGCGTCCGGCGCGGCCCGCCAAATCACCTCGCCGCCTTCGCCAGGGCTATCCGCCGGCCCAAAGTTGAGGGGTTCTTCAATGCGATAGACGCCGTCATTAAGCTGCACCTCAATGGCTTGGGCGTTGTCCTCGGCGAGCAGCGCGCGGACCGCTTCTTGCGCGGCCTGTATCGTTTCCAACGGTTCGTCCGCCGTGCCTGAATGGGCGTCATCGCCCCCCGGCGCCACGTGAAGGGTTACGGTGTCTTCCGGGGTTTCGGCAAACGCGCCGCCGAGGCCCCATGCCGCCGCCGCGCATAACACGCCAACAAGTATGTTCTTCATGACATCCTCCTTCCAACGATTCCCGCGACAAAAAGACCGCCTCCACAGCTCATCGCTTCGCCGTGGAAGCGGCCTTTATCCTATACGTCTTCCTCCCTGCGGAGCAACCTGCGTTAGCTTTACTCCCCAAACCCGGGATCACGCAAACCCGCCAAACATGGAGAATGCCCGCAGGACCTGATACATTCCTTCCCAGACGGCGGCCCCGGCCGCATTATCGGGGAGTTCGTTGATGTTAAGCGGAGGTTCTCCGCCATCCCAACGCACGAACCGGACGTGGCCATCCATGTAAAGGATGTTGGAGCCGCCTGGCGCATGATTGAAGCGGCCAGTGTCGGCCTCCGCTCCGGGCTGGTCGCCTGAGTATTGGGAGACGCTGTCCATCATCACGACAATATCGCTCTGGGCTCGCGCGCCTGCGGCGGGGTTGTTGATATCGGTGATGAAGAACCGTTCAATACCGTCCCGCAGCCGGTTGCCGATTGTCGTGCCGAGAGGGGTTTGCCCATCATCACTCGGCCATCCCGGATTATAGACGTAATCGGATGGGATATTTTCTTGCCCCAGGATGGCGCCGGTAGGTTCGTTCACAAAATAGCCGATTTCTCCTTGGCACGTCTCGTCCACGTGGCTCAACCCGCCGGCCGGAACCAATTGATTATAGACCCCTGCCTGGCCGGTGGAAAACGCCCACCAGTGCGTGTGATAGAGTTGGTTCAACTCGCTGGCCGTTTGGACAACATAAGGGAAGTAATAGTAAGAGAGGGACATCGACAGTTTCTTGTGCAAGCAGAAGCTGCGCTCTAACTCAGACCCGTTTTGGGAAGACGCAATCCGCCGAATCTGCCCCGCGAAGTCCTCCTCAATTTGGGGATCAAAGAAACTCAGGCCTATTCCCGGATCGCTGGGGCAGCGCGCTATGTCGGGATCGGTCCAGTAATCGGGATAGAGGGCCTCCGAGCTGTAGGAGGACATATGCCTCATGGGCGAGTTGTGTTCCCGGTAAAGCGTGCCCGGCGGGAAGTACTCTCCTTGGCTTTCGTTCGCGTACATCGCGAAGATCTGCCCGAACTGGCGCAGGTTGTTGGCGCAACTCGCGCGCCTTGCCGCTTCCCGCGCCCGCGCCAAAGCGGGTAGAAGGATGGCGGCCAGGATGCCGATGATGGCGATCACCACCAGCAACTCAATGAGCGTGAAACCTTTCTTGTTTGTTGCGTTCATGGCCGGTTGCCTTTCTTAGGGGAGCGAAACTCCCTCCTGTTTGTTTGGTCTGACTCCCGTTTGGCCCACCTGTCACACGTCAAGCATCCGGTGGACCGGTTTTCACTTCTCGTCATCGGTTTTCTTGTTGCTCCTTAGGGGATGAGGAACCCCCCCGAGCCCCGAAGGCGCGTCTTGCTCCCGAAGAATCAGGGTCGGATTTCCACGCAAGCCTCTTCGCGCTACCCCCGTAATCCCCTGCTTCAGGTTCGTTCGAACACCCGTTACGTACTGACTGCCGGGAAGCGACCCCTGATCGCGCCGTACCTTTCCAATCCGGTGCCCCTCTACCTGTTTTCGAATCAATACGCGTTCACACAGAAATTATATTACATAGGCCTCATTAAGCGCCATCAATATAGTATAAACCCCTTACAAACAGGAAAGTTCCAATAAACGGGATGCATATAACAAAAACATAACTGAAGTTTTATGTAAAAAACTGCCTAAAGCCGCGAAGAGCGCTAGAAAACGCTCTCTTGGGGCTACGTCTTACCCCTGTCGGCAGCGTATATCAACCGCCAAAGGGATTTCGCCTTGTCACAAAGGCTTATGCGGATTTGCCCGGTATTCCGCCTTGTGCTACATTGATTCCTTGCACCGAGGCCCTAACAACTCGAAAGGGAGGTAGCCATGAGTATGACGAAATGCAGTAGGGATTCAGCGGGCGTTGAAGGATCCATGGGGGCGCGCGAACACAAGCGGTGGAGCCGGGCGATGGCGATGCTGTTGGGATTAGCCATCCTGGGTGCGGCCGCGATGCCCGCGGCGGCCGGTCCAACGGCGGGACCCGCTCCGGATCCCGAGTGGAGACCGCAAGCGGCGGACGTTCCAGATGATGGCCGGGTGCGCGTCATTGTGTTCGGGGCGCACCCCGATGACGCGGAGATTCGCGCGGGCGGAGCGGGCGTGCGCTGGGCCAACGAGGGCCATCACGTGAAGTTTGTCTCGCTCACCAATGGCGACATTGGGCATTGGGGCATGGCGGGCGGCCCCTTGGCTCAACGGCGCACCGCCGAGGTGGAAGAAGCCGCCGGGATCCTCGGCATCGACGAGGTGGAAGTGCTGGACATCCACGATGGCGAATTGATGCCGACCCTGGAGAACCGGAAAACGGTGGTGCGGCTCATCCGCGAATGGATGGCGGATATCGTGGTCGTGCACCGGCCCAACGACTATCACCCGGACCACCGCAACGCCGGGCTGCTGGTGCGGGACGCCGCCTTCATGGTAACGGTGCCCTTCTTCTGTCCGGATGCGCCTTACCTTGAGACGAACCCCGTGTTCCTCTATGGCTTGGATCGTTTCGAACGGCCCTACCCGTTTCAGCCGGATATCGTGGTGAACATCGACCCGGTCATCGACACGAAGCTCGACGCGCTCGCGGTCATGGAATCGCAGTTCGTCGAGGGCGGCGCCGTGGGCGACCCCTACATCCCCGAGACGGAGGCCGAGTGGGAGGAAGCCCGGGAAGACATGCGGGAGCGATTTTCCCAACGCTTCTCCTCGGATGCGGATCAGCACCGGGACCGCATCATCGAGATCTACGGCGAGGAAACCGGCGGCTCCATCCAGCACATCGAGGCGTTCGAGATCGCCGAACACGGCCGTCAGCCGGACGAGGACGAGCTGCGCAGGCTGTTCCCCTTTGAGGACATGTGGGAAGAGTAAACGGCCGGGACGGTTTTGGTGTAAGCTTGAGGAGGGACGTCAACCTTGGCGCTCCCTCCCTGTTGCGCCGGTCCAAGGCGCGCGTGTCTTCACGGGCGATTAAGGAACGCCACGCGGCGCCGTTGGGTTGGTGTAAGCCATATGTCATCTAGCGCCGGCTAAGAAAGGGGACCTTATGGACGATAATGCTTGGATTGGGCTGCTTATTGTTGGGGTGATACTGCTCGCCCTGGCGGGTTTCCTGGGCTACGGGGCTTGGAAACGGTGGCGATGGCTGCAAACCTTTGACGCGGCGCAAGAGGTCACGGCGGGACAGGCGGCGCAACAGCGCCGCGGCTTGGCGCGGTTCTCGGGCTTGGCGCAGCCCGGCGAAAACGGCGAGCTGATCGCGCCGGTCAGCCAAGGGCCGTGTGTGTACTGGAAATACGAGGTCAAGGAACGGTACCGCGAGCGCGACTCGAAGGGCCGCAGCCGGACCAGAACGCGCGTCGTGGACAGCGGCGTGTCCGATGCGCCGTTCGCGATCGCCGATGAGGATGGGGCCGTGATGGCGTGGCCGGGGGAAGTGGAAATTCACAGCATCCAACAGTCGGCGGCGGACAGTTCATCGGTGGGCGGCCTGAACCTGAATCTGGGTGGATTTCAGCTCGGCGGCGGCGGGACCGTGCAGACCAACGAGTGGCGGATTGCGCCGGGAACGCGGGTGTACGCCATGGGTGAAATCGCGCACGGCGATGAGGGATCGGTCATGCTCCGCGCGGGCGATCATGCGGCGCTGGTGACGGGCACGCCGCTGGACGCCTTCATCGCCAAACAGAAGCGCAACGGCTTGCTCATGGCCATCGGGGCCGCGGCGGCGCTTGTGGCGCTTATCGTGGCCGCGGTGGTGATGCTCACCTAACAATCCATCGGCCTTTGCCCTTATTCGGCGCAAGGTCACAGAGCGCGTGGGGGAATGATGAAGGTAATTGGAATGCTGGGCGGCATGAGTTGGGAGTCGACGGCGAGTTATTACGCCGCCCTGAACGAAGGGGTTAAGCAAAGGCTTGGGGGCCTCCACTCGGCCAAGATCGTGTTGTACAGCGTGGATTTCTCGGAGATCGAGACCTTGCAGCATCGGGGAGATTGGGCCGCGACCGGCGAACTGCTGGCCCAAGGGGCGCAAGCTATTGAACGGGCTGGCGCGGACTTCCTCATCATGTGCACCAACACGATGCATAAGGTTGCCCCGGTAATCCAAGCCGCCATCGGGATCCCAATGTTGCATATCGCCGATGCGACGGCCGAGGCGCTAAAGCGGGATGGGATTCGCCGGGTGGGCCTTTTGGGAACCCGGTTTACGATGGAGCAACCCTTTTACCGGGAGCGGCTTGAAACGCATGGGATCGAGGTGGCGGTTCCCGAAGAAGAGGCGCGAGCCACTATCCATGAAGTCATCTACTCTGAACTCTGTCTCGGCGTTATCAAGCAGGAATCGAAGCAACAGTTCCTAAAGGTTATGGAATCCCTTCGAGCCCGGGGCTCGGAGGCGATCATTCTCGGCTGCACGGAGATCGCTCTCTTGGTGCAGCAGATGGACACCGATATCCCCCTTTACGATACCGCCGCCATCCACGCCGGCCAGGCTGTGGCGCACGCGCTTGGCGAGGCGTGAACGCCTCTCGTATAGAAAAGGAGGGACGCGTTTGTGCGTCCCTCTTGTGGTCTCGCGGTGTATCGGCTAAACAAACGTTCCGTTACGCGGGCTCCATCCGGTAGACGGCCCCGTCGCTGTGATCGGTGACAATGTAAATGTTTCCATCGGGTCCCACGCGGATGTCGCGAATACGGCCGATCTCTTGTACGAGCAAGGCCTCAATGTGGACCACGCTGTGGCCCTCAACCACCACGCGTTGAATCTGTTGCGGGGCCAAACCGCCGGCGAGCAGGTTCCCTTCCCAATCCGGGAACTGGTCTCCGCGGACCACCGCCAGCCCGGACGGCGCCAACGTGGGCAAGAACTCCCACACGGGCTGTTCCATGCCGTCCCGCACGCGGCCGCGGCCCCACTGCTCCTCCGTGCCGTAATCGCGGCCATTGCTGATGACCGGCCAGCCGTAGTTCTTGCCGGGCTCTATCACGTTCAACTCGTCGCCGCCGCGCGGGCCATGTTCCGTCGACCAGATCACGCCAGTCTTACGGTCAATATCGAGCCCTTGAATATTGCGGTTTCCGTAGGTGTAGATTTCGTCATGGGCGTAATCCACATCCACAAACGGGTTACCTTCTGCCGGCGTTCCATCATCATTGAGCCGAAGCACTGACCCCGCGTGATCGCCGAGATCTTGGGCGCGCGGCGGGTCGGCCCCCCGCTCCCCAATGCTCATCAAAAGCGTGCCGTCATCCATGAAGACCAGTTTCGAGCCGTAATGCCGCCCCGGACTCGAATGGCGGTCCTGCTGAAAAAGGACTTCCACATCCGTGAACGCGTCGCCGTCTATGCGGCCGCGCGCCAACGTGGTGGCCGTGCCATCCGAGCTTCCCTCGGAGTAGGTGAGATATACCCAGCCATTCTCCTCGTAGTCAGGGTGAACCGCCACCTCCATCATCCCGCCTTGACCGGTGCTAAATACTTCCGGGACGCCGGAAAGCTCGGTGGGTTCACCGTCTTCAACATGCAGCAGCCGGCCCGGCCGTTCCGTCACCAGCATGGACTCATCGGGCAGGAACGCCACGGCCCAGGGATGTTCAAGACCGCCGATGACTTCGACCAGCCGCACCGTTTGGTACTGTGTTCCAATGCTCTCTTCAATTACGGTTTCGCTTTGCGCGCACGCCTGGGTTAACAACACCGCAACCGCGGCGGTCAACACGGGCGCCAACAATCTCCGCATGGTCTTTCTCCTTGTCTACGTTGTGTTTTGTTTGATTTGAAGGATTTAGCCCTATCCAGTGGCTCACTGCACGTCAACGCCAACCTGCTGTCGAATATTTCATGACGGCAACAACGGTGTCTGCCACGCACGGCGTTTTGGAGGGCGCGACAGCCATGGTTCCGGGGGTTCGCGTTGGTGAGGGTTAACCCGTTATTATGCCCGGCAAGGATACGCGATAACGGCTGGCAAACGGATGGAGAGGATCGAAATGCAGACGAAGCTCACGATAGCGATCACGGGAATCATGATGGCGGCCATTGCTGGGGCGGAGGAGCCTACCTACGCCGAGCGGCTGGGGTGGGAGGCGGAGGACCGGGTGCTCATCATGCATGCCGACGACGCCGGCATGTCTTTGTCCACGAATCTCGCCACGATTGAGACGCTGGAAGACGGCGTGGTGAACTCGGTGAGCGTCATGATGCCCACACCGTGGGTGAGTCATTGGCGGGATTACGTGAAAGAGAATCCCGACGTGGACACGGGGCTCCATCTCACGCTGACCTCGGAATGGCGTCCCTACCGCTGGCGTCCCGTGGCGGGGTCCCTGCCGGGATTGTTGGATCCTGAGGGTTACATGTGGAGCAACACTGGCGGCGTGGCCGCGCATGCCACGCCCGATGAGGTGGAGCAGGAAATCCGCGCGCAGATTGAGTTGGCCCGGCGCATGGACCTTCCGATAACGCATCTCGACAGCCACATGGGCACGCTGTTCGAGCCCGCGTTCATTGAGCGGTACGTCGAGGTGGGCATCGAGGAGCAGATACCTATTCTCATGCCCGGCCCCGCGGAGGCGGAGCGCCGGGGCGTGGAATGGGCGGACCAAGCCCGCGCGGTGGCTCAACGGGTATGGGACAGCGGTTTGCCTGTCATCGATTACATCCATACCGAGAGCTACGGTTGGAAGACGGTGGACAAGGTGGACCTCTACATCGAGGCTATCCGTAATCTGGAGCCGGGGATCACGCAGATGATCGCCCATCCCACGAAACCGGATCCCGTGGTGGATGTCATCACGGATGGGCGGGAACACCTCCATGGGGATTACCACGCACTCATCGATCCCCGCGTCGAGGAGGCGCTGGAAGAAGAAGGGATCATCCTCACGACGTGGCGCGAATTGATGCAGCGCAGGCAACAACTCTGATCGCCGGCTAAGGTGGCGTGCGGGCTGTTAACATTCCCCTGCCCCCTTTCCAAGGAGGAATGAGAGCGGGCAGGGGAGTGGCTCATCCCCTGCCCGGCCTACCGCGAAGCGTTCTCTTGTGCGCTGCTTACCCGGCGAGGGCTTCGAGGACTGCCAAGCGCCAGTTGAACGTGCCAATCGCCATGTGCGGCGCCGGCCAGTCGGCATGCAGCTCGTATTCGAGGTTGATCGGGCCATCGAACCCTACGGCGTCCAACGCGCTCGCGAGGGCGTGGAGATCCGCGTCGCCTTCGCCCACGATGGTTTCCGATCCGTCAAGCTCCCAGTCCTTGAGATGGAGCATATGCACGCGATCGCCCAAGGCTTCCACCACTTCGTCCGGATTTTCGCCGGAGCGAATCGCGTGGCCCGTGTCCAAGCAGGCGCCGATGTTCGCATGTCGGCCTTCCACGGCTTCAAGCGTGTCCTCGACCGAGTCATAGCGGGCGCCGGGACCGTGGTTGTGGAGGGCGACCTTGATGTCGTATTCCTCGACGAGTTCGTCAAGCGCATCAAAACTGTCCGCATCGGAATTGGCGGTAAGGATGGGGATGTCCATATCCGCCGCGAATTCGAAGAAGGGCCGGAGGTCGTCCTCGCTGCCCGAAAGCCCCACCACGCCAAAGGCCACGAGTTCCGCGCCGGCGGATTCCAGCTTGGCCCGAAGCGCGTCCCGTTCCTCGTCGTTCAGGCCCGGGCCCACGGTCGTGTCATGGTCGGGGCTAAGTTGTTGACCGGGATAGGGCTCAATCGCCGTCAATCCCATCGCCCTGGCTTGGTCAATCGCCTCGAACAGCGTGAAATTGCGGAAGCTGTAGGTTTGCACGCCGACGTCCCAGTCTTCATGCGCGTCCGCTTGGGCATTGGCTCCCATTACGGCCGCAACCGCAATGGCGGCGGCCCCAAGAATGATGTGTAAGCTCAGTCGTTTCATCTGTCGATTTCTCCTTCTGTTTTAGGTTTGGTTACCCTGCGTCCTTAGCCGGTCCAGCAGCCAGGACACCCCCAATACCCTACTCGCAACAAGCGGCGAATGCAAACGCCGGGGCGGCCTGCGTACGCTGACGATGCGTGGAAATGGGCGGGCATTGTGGCGAGGGGGGCCCAGGGTCTCACTGATATAATAGATGGGCGGGCGCTGGTTTGGCGCCCATGTCACGTAAACCCGCATCAAGCAAGGAGGATGTGTTATGTATCGAATGCCATGGCTTACGTTGGCGGCGCTTGTTGCCGCGGCGGGAGGGGCCCAGGCGTGTCCCCCCGGGCGCCTTGCGTCTCACGCCACGGCGCAACGCTACGGCGATGAAGAGCAGCCGAAAGGAGGATAACGGCATGCGAACAAGGATAGGCGCAACATTGCTAGCGCTCTTGTTTTTGGCCCCAGGGGCCTTTGGCGTGTTGATAAACGACCATGAGCGTCCACCGGAAGAGGAACTCACTGCGTTGCCATCCCTGGACCCGGAGAACCGCGACGAACTCCGGGAGTACCTGGCCGTGGTTCGCCAATACTACCAATACGAGTATTGGGAAGCCATGGCCGACGAGCTAAGCGACGACTATCGTGAGGGTCAGGGGCTTGTCCTGCGCGCGGATGTGGAAGCTGGGGCCAGGGAGATCGATATCCAGACCTCTCGCTCTGTTCGTGTTCCCCTTCATCCCGTGCACGATCCCTGGTTGTTTGAGGCCGCTTGGCAGTTGCTCGACGAGGATCCCGTGGACTGGCGCACTATTGTGGATATTGGAGACATCCTGATGAGGTTTCCTGAGAAACATCCCGAAGGCGTCAATATAGCCCTCCACATGGTGGAGCGGCCGCTTCAAGAGATACGGGAGAGACCGCCCTACGAAGCCGCTGCAGGCTTCAATGCCTACCAATACCTGGTACGCCACTGGCCGGAAGAAGCGGCCCGCATTCTTGCCGCGCTTGTCACCTTGCCGCATCAGCCGAAGGATCGGGTGATTCATCCGCCCCATCCCGAAGCAACGGAAGCGGAAGTGGAAGAACGTGAGAGACGAAACGCATCCACAGTTCGGGGAATCCTCGAGAGAAACGCCACGCCCGAGGAACTCGCGGAGGTGGCGGAGCACATCGAAGCCGATGTCGAGGCGGGCGCGTATGAGCTGGACGCGGAAATGGAGGAGTGGCTGGAAAGCATCCGGCAGTAGGGTAACCGTTGCGCCGTGGCGTGAGGGCGCCACCCCGTTCTGGGGATTTGCATTCGAGCGGCCTACTCCGCAGGCGGTGATCGGTCATCGTCCGCTGCGCCCCGGTGATACTCCGTCTTCCAGCGGGCGAAGGATTGCGCGCTTTCGCCCGAGGGCTGCCCAAACAGCAAGTTGTCCACGCTGATGTCTTCGTCCAGGGTTGGCCAATGGATGCCATGACCCTGCCCAACCAGACAGAAGTTCTCCCGGTCCTCCGGCCGTGCGTGGGACAACCTCGGATACCACGTGATGGGAACGCTAATGACACGTCCATCCGATAACGTGGCCGTCAAGTGTACCGGCGTGATTTCCACGTGCATGGCCGTTGGGCTAGCTGTCTTCGGGGAAGAAGGCATTCCACTTCTCCATAAGAAGTTTCTCGTGTTCTTGAGTTAAGACTTCGATTTCTCGTATTTCGGTCCCAGAGAAACCACGGTTCCACGCAAGACGCACGGGATTCAACCAGAATTTTGCTTCTGCGTTGTCTCGCATCACATGAGTATGTACTGGC
>JBKHFO010000098.1:0-11888 GCA_046540175.1 Candidatus Hydrogenedentota bacterium | reverse complement strand
TTCGGCGGCGGCGGCTTTGGCGGCGGCGGCTTTGGCGGTGGCGGTGGCGGTGGGTTCTCCAACATCTCCCAGTTGTTCACCAGCGGTCCGCAATACGATTTGATGGTCGGCGAATCTCCAGCGGTCGTCGGACTCAGCAACGTAGGCACAGGGGCCTTGGGTGCGGGCGGCTATGGCGGCCAGATGGGCGGCTATGGCGGGGCCGGTGGTTTTGGCGGCCAACAGATGGGCGGCTTCGGCGGCCAGACGGGCGGCTATGGCGGCCAGATGGGCGGCTATGGCGGCCAGACGGGTGGCTTTGGCGGCACGACGGGCGGCTATGGCGGCCAGCAGATTGGCGGCTATGGCGGCACGACGGGCGGCTTCGGCGGTACGACGGGTGGCTTTGGCGGCACGACGGGCGGCTTTGGCGGCACGACGGGCGGCTTTGGGGCTGGGGGTATTGGTGGCCAGCCTATGTCGCAAGTCGGCATCATCGCGCTGCTGCAAAACATCATCGATGATGTCGTGGATCCCTATAGCGGGCGGGTGCTGTCCTTCATGGACTACAATCCCATGACGAACCAGCTGATTGTCCACAATACGCCGTCGAATTTGAGAGAGCTGGAAGCGCAAATCCCCGACCTGGACGTTACGCCCAAGCAGGTGAGCATCGAGTCCAAGTTCCTCACCGTCGAGGTTGATGATATTGATAAAGTGGGAATGACGTGGGACGCGAACCTCTCTGATTTGGGGAACCGCGCCCGTGAAATCCCTGCTTTGGAGGATGAGACCTATCCCTACGACGTTCGCGGCGATGGCGAGCCGGTGGATATCCCGTTTTACTCACGGCCTGACGGCAGCGAAGTGATTCGCAACACGGTGACGGAAGGGATCCTGGAGTCCGTCATGAGTCCGGGGCCGGAGGGCGCGTTCTCCCTGTCCGGCGTGATTTCGAGCGGTTCGGACGGCGACGAACTCGGGGTGGTGATGGACTACCTGAACAGCCTCTCCGAAACCGAGGTGCTGAGTGCGCCTCGTGTGACGACGATGAACCGGAAACCGGCTGTGATCGCCGATTTCCAGACGCGCGTGTTCAACACCGGCGTGTTCTCCGAGGTGTTCGTCACGGATCCGGCTGTGGGAATTGGCACGGTTGGCCAGCCGACTGTGGGAAGCACGGAGGAGCTGCAGTTCACGCAGTTCCTGTTTGGCATCACGTTCTCGGTGACGCCTCAAATCTCCGATGACCAAGTCCGGTTGTGGCTGAACCCGCAGGTCACCACGCAGATAGGCGAGGATGAGTTCACGCAACGGACCACGATTGGCGATGTGGAGCAAGAGTCCACCATGCGTTTCCCGCGCCAGTCCACGCAGTCGGTATGGACCAATGTCATCGTTCGAGACGGAGACACGCTGGTCCTTGGCGGCCTCGTCCAAGACCGAAGCGAGCGGTCGGAAGAGCGGATGCCCTACCTAGCTGACATTCCGTTGCTGGGCAACTTGTTCCGGGGCCATGCCGATTCGGCGTCGCAATCGAGCTTGCTGATATTCGTGACTACGGATATCCTTGACCCCAGCGGCGCGCGTTTCTTCGAAGCGGGCGGATAAGGCTAGGCTTCGAGCAAACCGTAAACACAGCGGGCGGTCCTTCCCATGGGGAGCGGCCGCCCGCCTTTCATTCATATCGGCTCATGATTCGTTGGCTTTACAATGCAACGCTTACGGCCGCCGCTCCGTTTGCGGCGGTGTACCTGGCCCTCGCGCCGGGGCGCCGTCCTTTGCTTGCGCGCTTTCGCCCGCCTATTCCGGATGGGCTGTCGCGTGGTGGGGGACGTCCCCTTTGGGTGCAGGCATGCAGCGTGGGGGAGGTGAATGTGAGCGCCCCTATTGCTAAAGCGTTGCGCGGGCGTTGGCCACACATTCCCCTCCTTATGACCGCCTCTACGGTAAGCGGACAGCAACAAGCCGCCACCCAGATGCAGGCATGGCCGCGGACGTACCTACCCTTTGACCATCCTTTGTGCGTCGCGGGGTTCTTTGAGCGTGTACAGCCGCGGATTCTCGTATTGGTGGAGACGGAGCTTTGGCCGAACCTGCTCCAGGCCGCGCGGAGGCGGGGCATTCCCGTCGCGCTAGTCAACGGCCGCCTGAGCGATCGCCACTTTCCCCGCTACCAGCGGATGGGCGCGCTGCTTCAACCCGGACTTGCCGGGATCCGGGTTGCGGCGATGCAAAGCGAGCGTGATGCGGAGCGGGCGCGTCAACTCGGGGTGGATCCGGCGGTGGTGACGGTTACAGGCAATACAAAGTTCGACGGCGCCCCGCCGCCTCCTTCCGGTGACGTGCTGGCCAACCTGCGTTCGGAGTGTAGGCTGACGGACAACGCGCCGGTGGTGGTGTTCGGCAGTACGCGGCCGGGAGACGAAGCCTTGGCGGCGAGGTGCTGGGAGGCGCTGCGGAGTAGCTACCCAGATGGCGCCCTAATCGCCGCGCCACGCCACGTGCAGCGCGCGGGTGAGGCCGGCAAGGCGTTTACGGGGGCGGTGCGGTTTAGAAGCCAAATGCAAATGGGACACGCGAAGGGGGCGGAGGAGCCAGTATTGATTCTCGACACGGTGGGCGAGTTGACCCGGTTCTACGCCTTAGCCACGGTTGCGGTCGTCGGAGGGAGTTTCTATCCCGGCGTGGGCGGGCACAACCCCATCGAGCCCGCCGCGTTGGGCGCGCCCGTGGTGTTTGGGCCGCACATGGGGAACTTCCGCGATCCCGCTCGAATTCTGCTGGAGGCCGGTGGCGCGGTGCAAGTGAATGAGCCTGACGCTTTACCGAATGTGCTGGCGCGCCTGCTTGGCGATTGCGAAGAGCGCATAGCCATGGGGCGCCGCGCGCGGGCCGCGGTCGATGCGAACCGTGGGGCCATTGCTCGGACCATGGACCATCTGGCGCCCTTGCTGGATCGAGACGGATAACCGTTCAAAAACAGGCATCCCCTTGGTTCCGCGGGGGAAACGGAAGCCAAGGGAATGCCCGCAGGAGAGTCACGCGTTTTGTTTACGCCGCGGACGAGCGCATAAGCCAGACCGGCCTAGTACTTGGCCCATCGTAAAATCGTGGGTAGTGTGGCGTGGTCTCGTCAATCCCGTAAACCCTGTCCATTGCTCCTGGTCGCCGGATGAGGAGCCTGCGCCCGGGGGGAGAACATCCCCCAAAGGGGGATGTCTGCTTGACAGCCGGCAAGATGCCGGCGGTACGGGGCATTCACAAATTTAGGGCGGACTAAGCACTAGATTTCTCCGCGTTCGTGTTGGTCAATGAAGTCCTCGAGCGCGTCCTCGATCATCTCCTTGTGGTCGCGCTCCAGCGCCTCGCGGTCGGCTTTGCGCCGCAAATGGGTCCGGCGATCGTGATGAGGGAAATCATGATTGGGAGCCCGCCGTCGATCGGGGGTCTTGCGGCGGTCCTTCTGCCAGTTTCCCTGCTCGTCCTTGTAATAGCCGGGGCGTTTCTCTTCAGCCACTAGCGCCTCCCCGCTCATAGCGAGCTGTAGGTGACCTCAACTTCTTCTAATGCGTATGAATATACACGTTGATAGCCTTTCCAGACGCGTATAGAAGGAGCGCTTGAGGGAGCCCGCCGGTTTCGCATTGGCCTCGGCGCCCAATTAGAGGGGGCGGGCCTTCCAACCGCTGTCTTCATGTAACTATTTCGGCGAAGGAGGGCCCGCCCTTTAGCCCGGCTTCATAAAACGCTTGCCGGCAAACCCGTGGCTACTCGTCCTCAACCGAAAACCGGTACACGATGGTGTGGTCATAGGTTTCGTCCGGCCGGAGCACAGCCGAGGGAAAATCGGGCTGATTCGGCGTATCGGGGAAGTAATGAGGCTCCATGCAAAAACCGTGACGTTGTTCGTAGACCCAGCCGTCCTTTCCGGTCAGTGAGCCATCTAGAAAGTTGCCTGTATAGAATTGCATGCCCGGTTTGGTGGACAGCACCTCCATGACGCGGCCGCTCTCGGGCTCCGTAACGCGCGCCATGAGCGTCAGCTCGCCATCTTCCTTATCGTAGACCCAGTTGTGGTCGTAGCCCCCGCCTTGCTCGAGCTGTTCGTTCTCCTCATCTATGCGCGCTCCGATCGGCGTAGGCTCCGTAAAGTCGAAAGGCGTGTCTTCAACGGACTGCACTTCGCCCGCCGGGATGAGTTCGTCGTTGACCGGCGTGAAATGCTCCGCCGGCATCATCACCACGTGGTCCAGGATGTCTCCTTCACCCGCCAGATTGAAATACGAATGGTGGGTGAGGTTGCAGATGGTGGGCTCGTCCGTCTCGGCGTGAAAATCAGCGCGGAGTTCATTGTCGTTGGTCAAGGTATAGGTAACCATCACATCAAGCGCGCCCGGATATCCCTCCTCGCCATCCTCGCTGACATAGTACAGGCGCAAGGCGGGGCCGTTCGCGGTTGTATAGGCTTGCGCGCGCCAGACCACCTTATCGAAGCCTTGCTCGCCGCCATGAATGTGGTTGTCCCCGTCGTTGGCCGTCAACGTGTAGGTCTCGCCGTCGAGCGTGAATTCCGCATTGGCGATCCGGTTGGCGTAGCGGCCGACGGTTGCTCCAAAATACGGGTTAAATTGAAGGTAGTCGTCGCTGATTTCGCCATCGACCGAGTCAAAACCCAGCACGACGTCGTCGAATTCCCCGTCTTGATCAGGCATCATGAGCGAGATGAGGATGCCGCCATAGTTGGTGATTTCGGCTTGCGCGCCTTCGGCATTCACCAATGTGTAGAGGTCAATGCCCTCTCCCGCCTCCGTCTCGCCGAACGGGCGCACCCGGATTTCCTGGTTGGCGAATGCGGCGTGGCTTACTAGGATAGCGCCGGCGGCTACCCATGCGAAGCTGTGGAGGATGGATCGGGACTGCATGCGATTCATGATACGGATCTCCTTGTTAAGTAAAAGCCGAATACAAAACGATGCGGCTTACGCCTATCATGGCGCGGCCGCCATCTGTTGACGAGGCTCTTATGATACATAAGTAGCGGGGGAGGGCTCCACTATTTGGGAGGGAATTGCGCGCAAGTTTTGACCGCGGCGCCGCCTACTTTCCCGAAGGTCTTAAACGGAAGGGCGCCGGAAATGGGGCGGTTGTTACACTTGGGCGGCTTGTTGCAGTTCGCGAAGGAGATCGCGGGCCATTACGCTGTTCTTGCTCTCTTCGCGTTCGTCGTACGCCTCAATCATATTGCGGAGCACCCGGGAGATGATGGTCTCGGCGCTGGCGCGCTCACCCAGCACATGCAGCATTTGAGGCGGCAATGAAGCGCGCAGTTGGACTTTGTCCGATTTGCTGAATATGCGGCCCCGATTGAAACAGTCGAACAGGACTTCCTCCCGGTTGACCACGGCCCTAGCGAGGAAATGACCGGGAATGTTACACCCTTGAATATCCAGTCCCACTCGGCTGCCCACCAGGATGAAAACGCAGGTCAGGGTAATCGGAATTCCCTTCCGCTCTTGAATGACGTGCACCAGGTTGCTGTTCAGCGGGTTGTGATAATCCTCAATATCGCCCTTGAACTTCTTTGTGATAAACAAAAACCGGCTGAGACCGAGCGGATCGAGGGGGCGGCCGGAGATCAGAAAGGAACTTGCAAGTTCGTCCAAGAGGTCGCTCAACCGGATCGGCGGGGTCCAGTTATACTGAAATTGGGCGAGGAGTTCGAAAGCCGTTTCAAGCTTCTCGTTTTCATCGTGAAGACTAGGCCAACTCCGCCACGCTTCCCGCCGGGCGGCGGTTTCTCGTTCCGCGGCGAGCGCCGTGCGCAGCATGGACCACTGGCGATCGGTAAGCACGTGCTCGAGTTGCTCCAGCTCCGCTTCAATGC
Organism: Candidatus Hydrogenedentota bacterium; assembly: GCA_046540175.1. GTDB lineage: Bacteria > Hydrogenedentota > Hydrogenedentia > Hydrogenedentales > SLHB01 > SKRY01. The sequence continues at coordinate 6,022 of JBKHFO010000098.1, read as the reverse complement.
CGGGGCCGAAAGATACAATCTGCTCCAGCACGTGTTCGCGCACGGCGGGCGAGTCGTCATCCAGGAGTTGCAGTAGATATGGAAGTTGATTCTTGTCAGGCATTGGGACGTGTCACTTCAGGTGAAGCGGCTTCGCGGTTATTCTCCAGCGTGTGTTCGACCTTGCCTCTATTATCGACGCTTGAGGCCAAAAAGTAAAGGGGCATCACGCGCTTGCCGCTGCTTGCGCGTGATGCCCCTGGTATCGGCTGCCACCCCTTGGCATGATTCAGGGGGAGATTTCCGGCCGGCACACGCCATGCACGGAGTGCCGAAGCACTACTCAATATCGAGGGCGTCTGTGACAGGCTCCGGCCATTCCTGGGCATCCTCGACGACCCAAACATTGCGGAAGCGGACCTCTGTCCCATGATCTTGAAACAAAGTGTGCGCGGCTTCGACTTCCGGGGGTTCGCGATCTCCGCCGGCGCCGGTGCCGCCGTCCAGTTCAACGTCGTCATGGATCAGCGCGCCGTTCTGAAAGACGCTGATGCGAACGTTCTCGGTCTTGTTCCCGTCCTCATCAAAGCGGGGGGCGCGAAACAGGATATCGTAGGTCTGCCATTGCAAGGGCGGCAACGTAGCCAAGAACTCGGGCGCCTTCTCTCTGTATAGCGAGCCATCGAGGTTGTTGGCGAGTTCACGGCCGAACGACCCGAGAATCTGCACTTCATACCGGTTTTGAATATAGATTCCGCTATTGGGTTGGTCGTCGTCCGGTTCCCAATAGGGAAGCATGTATTCGAGATGCATGAACATGTCCCCATAGTCTTCGGCGGTGCGCGCGCCTTGCGTGAGCAGGCCATCCTCGGTCATTTCGGCCCCCTCACGCCACATGTCGAGGTCCGTGCCGTCAAACAAGACCGTGGCTTCTTCCGGCGCTTCCATACCGAGGGTTGGACCCTGGCGGATGGTGCGCTCAAGCACGCCCAATACCTCTCCGTCCGCACCTCGTACGGTTAGGGTCCCCTCCAAACTGACTTCGGCAGACGCATCTTCGTGCGTGAACGTCACGGAACCGTTGTCCCGCTCGCCGCGTATGCCCCGTACTTTCTCAAAGTCCGGGTCCCAACCCTCGCCAGGCAAGCCGCCTTCATACAGAATAAGCTCATAGGAGCCGTCACCCCAATCCACGACCTGCGCGGCGCTGATGTGTTCTTCGTCCACGGTCCCCAGATATTCGCCTTGCAGCCACACGGGGCTGTCCTCGGGGACTTCGTCCGGAGTGATGTAGGACTCAGCCTGAGCACATGCCACGACTAAACCCATGATCCCCAAGATCGTCAATGCCGTTCTCATTACGTGATTCTCCTTTATGTACGGTAACTCTCGTTTCGGGAAGCGGTTCACATCGGTCGCCCCCATGTGTCAACCGTCATTCTACGGCAAAGCTCGGTTAGGCGCAAAAGCAATGGCGCGTCGTTCCCGCGTTCAACAGCCAACGATGCCCGATTTTGTCACGGCTGTCTCGCGGCCAAGGACGCGGTTCAGGTCCACTTGAGGAAAATCGGGCGTCGCGGTGACAATCTCCTTCTGGCCCGACGGCAGGAGGAGAAAGGTGTCTTCCGATTTTACGCCGACCGCGCTCGGATTCCATGCAAAGACTTGTCCCAGGGGTTCCGTGATACCTCCCAGTTCGCGAAACTGCTGCTCCCATTCCGCGGACAAGATGGGAAAGGCTGCTCCCGGCGCTCCAAAAGCGGTCCGGCCCGCGTACCCTGTGGTCCCCCCTTGATGGTGGTTATGCCATTCGTTTTCGGGAAACCCTAGATCGGCGTAAGCTTGTTGGGACACGGCGAACACATCGCCCAGTGTTTTACCCGCCTCGGTTGCCTCTTGCATGAGCGCGTCCACCCCGCAAATGCGCTCATAGGCGTCCGGGATGTGCTCGGAAATGTCGCCGACGCGCTTAAACCGCGTCATGGCGGTTACCAGTCCTTCCCGCCGGAACACGCCGACCACCATGACGTAGCCCCGAACCTTTCGCTCCGCGCCATCGGGGTTGAGCAGAGGCTCCACCGTGGGCAGGGGGTGCCGGTAAAACCCGATACGGTCATCGGCGGCCACGAGGCGCACCATCACGGTGCAGCGCCGTTTAGCGCCCTCCGCGATGAGCCGGGCGGCGATGTCGGCCTCCGGTTGTCCGCTCTCGATGGAGGCGATCGTTTCGCTCATGGCCTCCGCCGCCAATTGGCCAAGGCGGCGATACTTGTCCATCTCCGTTTTGGTAAGGATTGAGCGTAGATAGTCCATTTGCCCGTGTACGTTTTCTCCCACCGACCCATCGTCGGACACCAAGACCCCATCAAACTCGCGTTGCGCCAACGCCCCGGCGCTGTCCTCGAACCATAGGAATTCGTGGACTTCGTCCGTAAGCCCATTGAGTTCCTCCGCCATGATGCGGGGACGCTCGATGTTGTTGCCTAGGAAGCAGGCTTTGCCATCCCTGTCGATGAACAAGGAAGAGGCCCCGCCGTCCGTGGCCACATTGACATAATTCCGCTGTCCGCCGGTGGCCATGGCGAAATTATCCGCCCGTGATAGCAGAATGCCGTCGTACTGGCGCATGCGCAGAAAGGCCTGCACCATCGCCACGCGGGTCTGAAACAACTCGGCATCGTTCATGGTTACTCCTTCATTAACGTGTTGTCACAAGGCGGTCACTCGCAAGATTCAGCTTGCCTGTTCCCAAGCGCGGCTGGACGCAGTGGACCAACAACGCTTCCCCCCGTGTCAAACCTAGCGGCCTGTGTATTCAGATAGGAGAGCATTGTACAGCCCTTTCCCTGCGCCCCGCAACGCCGTGCGCACAATGTTGACATGGGCCGCTCAGATTGGTATAGTACACATCCGATGGGCGTAAGCCCCATCGCCGTCCGGCTGTTTCCCCCGTATCCGCCGCAAGATTTCAGGAGTTTGTATTGTGAAGACGTACGTTCCAAAACAGGATGAAATTGAAAAAGCCTGGTACGTGATTGACGCCAAGGACAAGGTGCTTGGACGGGTCGCGGCGGAGGCTGCGCGCCTCTTGCGCGGCAAGCACAAGCCCCAATATACGCCGTACCTCGACTGTGGCGATCACGTGATTATAATTAATGCGGAAAAAGCGCGGGTCACGGGCAACAAGTACACCGACAAGATGTACTACCGTCATTCAGGCTATGTCGGTGGACTCAAGGAAGCCACGTACGCGGAGATGATCGCGAAACATCCCGCCCGCGCCATGTTTCTGGCCGTGAAGGGCATGTTGCCGCATAACCGCCTCGGCCGGAAGTTGACCACGAACGTGCGGGTCTATGCCGGGCCGGAACATCCGCATACAGCCCAGCAACCCAAGGTCCACGAAGTCAAGTAGCCCACGTCTTCGGTGTTTTAAACCTTATCAGAGGAGAAGCGATTCGTGCCCCAAGTAGGTCAAGAATACGTAGCCGTCGGACGCCGTAAAAACGCCCGGGCCCGGGTTCGGCTTTCGCGCGGAACAGGCAAGATCACCGTCAACGGCCGTGAAGTGCACGACTACATGGCCCGTGAAGTGTTGGTGATGATGACCAAACAACCCTTTGACGCCACCGAAAACATGGACCGGTTCGATGTGCGCGCCCGGTGCGACGGAGGCGGCCTCAGCGGACAAGCCGGCGCGTTGCGCCTGGGCATCGCCCGCGCCTTGGTTCAAATCGATGAAAAGTATCGTCAACCCTTGCGCAGGGCGGGCTTGCTCACGCGAGACGCCCGCAAGGTGGAGCGCAAAAAGTACGGTCAACCGGGAGCCCGCAAACGGTTCCAGTTCTCCAAACGCTAATCAATCTGCCATCCCTTACCTCCTTTCTGCCAAGGCGCACCCCTTCCCGCGGGGTGCGCTTTTGCTTTGTGGGGGTGGGGCGCGTGTGCATACATGACGTTGACTGACTCGGCTGCGCACAAGCCCATGGGCGGGGATGATGCGGCTGCTCGTATTTGATTGGGGCGGGATCATGGCGTACGCTGTAGCGCAACCGCATGACTGGATCTGGCACAAGGGCGTGGGCGCGGTGGGCGAACGCTTGCGGTACATGGGAATTGCCAAGGCCGTTCCAGACAATCCCGATGGCATAAGCGTTTTACCGGTTAATCGGGGAGACGAACGGTTGGAGGCGCCCCCCCGCCGGCCGGCGCCATTGCAGGGGCAGACCACATAAGGAGATGGAATATGAGCGGATGGAATCTTTCGCGCCGGGGCTTTTTGAAGGCCGGGTTGGCGGGGGCCGTGCTGGCAAGCGGCCGGGTGTCGGCGGCTGAACAGCCGAAGCAGCCCAATCTACTGGTTATCATGCCAGATCAAATGCGAGGGGATTGCCTTTCGTGTTTGGGACACCCAGCGCAGCGCACCCCGAATATCGATGCGCTGGCCGAGGAAGGCGTACTGTTTCACCGCGGGTACACGACCGTGCCTTCGTGTGTGGCCGCCCGGTACGGGTATTTGACTTCCTTGCATCCCCAAACCCACGGCGTCTTCAGCAACGCTGGACAGACGGAAGTGACCCACCCCACCATGCAGCAAGCCTTCCAAGACGAGGGCTACCTCACGGTGTTGGTGGGCCGTGGGATGCACCAGCAAAATCCAGATGAGGACTTGGGCTATGAGCGGGTCATTTCGGGATCGGTCTGGCCAGGCCAGACGGACTATTCCGATTTCCTCAAGGAGAAGGCGCCGCCGGACACCCCGCTGGGCGAGAGGCTTCACCAAGACGGCATGCGGGCGATGGTGGCAGAGATTGGCATGACATACAACCATTGGCAGGCCGAGCCCTGGCCGCTGGACGATGATTGGCACCCGGTTCCCTGGATTGTCCGCAAATCGCTTGAAGTGACCGAGGAGTCCCCGGACGATCGCCCCCTGTTCTTGACCACATCGTTCTATGCGCCGCATCCGCCGCTTTGCCCCAGCGCGGAATTCTTCGACGCCTACATGGAGATGGATCTGCCGGAACCCGCCCGCGGCGATTGGGTGGACTGGGAAGCGCTTAGTCCGCCACCGGGCGACCACGGGGGCAGCCGGGTCCAGCTCGAGGGCGACACGCTTCGCCGGGCGCAAGCCGGGTACTTCGGGTTAATTGAACAAATCGACGACGCCATCGGCCCGCTCATCGCCGCCTTCAAGGCGCGCAGTGAAGAGGCGGGGCGTCCCTGGGTCATCCTTTTCGCATCGGACCACGGCGAAATGCTGGGCGACCACGGTTACTTCCGCAAGTGTGAACCCTACGAGGGATCGGCCAACGTGCCGTTCATCGTCGCGGGCTCGGAAGACTTGGGGTTGCAGGCCGGCCTGCGCTCCCACCAGTTGGTGTGTTTGGAAGATATCATGCCAACGCTTGCCGCCTTGGCCGGGATGGACGCGCACGAAGAGCTGGATGTTGACGGCGTGTCCCTCGCGCCGCTCTTGCGTGGAGAAGAACAAACGGTTCGCCCGTGGCTGCACATGGAGCATAGTCCAAACTTCAGCCAAGCCCAGGCGTTTCACGCCCTGACCGACGGGCGGCACAAATACATCTGGCGGCCGAAGGACGGCTCCGAACAACTGTTTGATTTGGACGAGGACCCGCGCGAAGAACATGACCTCGCTCAAAGCGCGGATCATGAAACGCTTCTCCGGCAATGGCGCGAAAAACTCATCGAACATCTTGAACCCCGGCCGGAAGGCTTCTCCGACGGCGAACAACTTATTGCCGGGCGTCCTTACCGTCCGAACATGCCGGAGGGGGCGTCATAGGGCCCGCGTCCCAACGAGACCACGAGAGCCTTTGTGAAACACCAAGAGAGATTTACCGCGAAGCCGCGAAGCGCGCGACGAAAGGCGCTTCGCGGCTAGCTTATCCGCGCCCCGGCCCGCCGCCCCAGTCGCCGGATAGGGACGCTATTCCCGTGTGTTTACATCCCCTTTGGTCCCCCTTCCACTACTGTCCTAAACAGCGGTGATTTGCTATCCCGTTCAGGCTGTCAAGGGCTC